>JAHITX010000037.1 GCA_018817425.1 Pseudomonadota bacterium | reverse complement strand
TTACAGTAAATTGATAAGCATAAAGTGTATAAACTTGTGCCTTGTATATTTTAAATCTCTCACAGAGTTCTCAGAGTCACAGAGTTTTTTTAAGAATTTTTTGAGAGGAAAAATTCTTAAAATGCTGACATGCTGCTATCGCAGGTATGTTTTATTTAAACGTTAATCAAATTCCTTTCTGCGTCTGTCGGCGGCTAATGATTCATGAGTTTTGTGCTTTCTCTTGACCCACTTGCCGTAGGCAAAATCCTGTACATCCTGTTAATCCTGTCTAATTTATAGTCTTTCTTCTTTTTAAAAGAATGAGCGCTGGAAGTATTAAAAGCAGAAGCAGAAGATAGGGATATTGAACGCTATAGACAATTGGGGTAAGGGCAATTCGTGTTGCGGTTCTTGCGGTGTCATGTTTGCGGATGAAATTTGCGGCAGGGGGTGAATATTTATAATATAAGTTTAAAAATGCTTCGCCCACAAAATTAGTTAACAAATAATTATCTCTAAAGCTTTTCAGGAGAACTATATGTTTATCAAGACTTGATCCATATGCGGCTGTTGCTATAAAGCATCCCCCGCCCCCTCCACCGCCGCCACCATCAGTAGCAACGCTTTTTGTTGTTGCCGTTGCCACAGTGCCAACGGCTACCGGGTCGGTGATGGTGCCCGACGTTCCATCACTATCACAATCTTTGTTGTCCCAAATGGTATAGCTAAGAGTTAAGCCGCTTAATGTAACGCCTGTAATTCCGGAGGTAGCATTTGTGGGATATATTTGCTTCCATACACCGCTCACAACTTTATAGAATACAGGGCTTGCCGGTAAAGAAGGATAGGTAATACTGACATTGGCACTGCTGCTTACACCTGTTAACGTATAACTTACAACCGATTGGGTTGTATAATCCGAAGGGGAGCCTGATGCTGAATCGGAGACTATATATTCTGAAACAGTTGAATTGGTTGAGGTTACATTTGTGGTTGAGGTGCCGTTGCCGGATAAAGGTATCTCATAGGGAGAGTTGCCTGCATCAGATGTGATAGTAAGAGTTGTTTCCTTTTCTCCTCCTGTTGTTGGCGCAAATGTTACACCGAATGTACAAGTACTAAACTTTGGTATATCCTGCACTGTGCTGCATTCGTCATTTACTATATTAAACAGGTTATCATTTCCACCTGAAAGATCAATAGTACTTATGTTGAGTACCTCATTTCCGATGTTTTGAATGGTAACTGGCTGAGCCGCAGATGTTGCGTATGTATTTACATCCTGAAAAGATATCGAAGTAGGTGAAATTGACATATAAGGGATTGGTATGGCAGTTCCTGTTCCGCTTACAGGTATGGTTTTTATTGGAGAATCGTCTGTATAACTCAAAACAATATCTGCAGATTTTGCGCCTTCTGTTGACGGGCGAAAATATGCCTTGAAACTACAACTTTGGTCCGGAGCCATTATATTCCCCGAACAGGTGTCTTCTCCGACTGACAATGCAAATTGGTCATAATCGCCATCTTCATTTGCCAGGGCAACTGCTTTTACTTTAAGATATCCACCGCCAGCGCCATTTGAAACCGTGAATGTTTGTGTATCGGTTTCAAAGCCGATAGTGATGCTTCCAAAATCTTTTGTTGTTGGTGATACCGTAACCACAGGTTGAGGGCAGAGGGCGGTTTCGGGATAAGGTGAAGAGGCACAAACAAGGGGATGGGGATAAGTATATGGTGTATATCCACTCATTGCAGCGGGTTTTGTTTCTGATTCAAAATAATCACGTCCTTCTTGTATTATATCTTCCATAGTCCAAGAACCTTCGCCACAATCTGTTATTGCACCTGCTGGAATTGCTGGATAAATAAATGAAATAGGAGATCCATTTTTAGTGTTCCCCCATATATATAAAGGTTCACTAGCAGCTGACTTAGGGTCAATCCCAACACCAATCTGATCATCTATTGGGTAATCACTTAGGCATTGATATTCGCTATCAAAGTTAGGCCATTTATTTAAACACCCAAATTCTTCCAATAAAAGCCATATAGATGCAGATGACTGTATGGCATTATCAAATATTCTACCCCCACCGCCACGTATTTCCATAGCAGCCCAATAATTAGTGGTATTTGTCCATGTGTTGTTATATATTTCCAAATGCCTAACACCATGGGGTGGTGAGTTGCTTGCTTTACCATGCCCATCAATCTTGCTTATCCCATTTATGGTATTGTATCGGACGACTGCTCTTCCATTAGAATTAATATCGCACACATAACCAATTCCATTAAATATATTATTTTCAATAAAAAGATTATCTGCCTCACCGATAGAATTAGCTGTTTGCCATGAATCAGTCGGCCCCCTTGCAAATATAAGTTCGGAAGAACCGGATGCGCCAGTTATATTATTATTGTCAATTAGGCCATACGATCCGGCATAAACAAAATAAGCTTCATGTGTCCCGCCGTTGAAATCAATGTCTGTGATTCTCCATCCATCAACTGTCCCAGCAGAAAAAGCACTAACAAAAGCAGCGTCGGAACCGTTTATTGTCATACTCTTGACGGTAGCAGCAGCAGTTATCCTTATGACTGCATTAGCATATGTTGATCCGCTATCAGCAAGATTAATTATCGTAATTCCTCGTCCTGCACCTTGTAGAGTGATAGCTTTATTGACAAGAACATATGTACTACTTGTCCCCCAAGTACAAGTTCCAGAAGGTACTGAAACCGTATCGCCGTCAGAGGCAGCTGAAATAGTGGCTGAAACATCAGATTGAGAGCAAGTATTAGCTGCAAAAGTAGCCGCAAATCCACTTTCTATCAATAAAGGTAAACTAAAAATTATTGCAAATATAAAAGAGAACAAATTTACTTTCATTTTTGCTACAATCCGCAAGAACATCCATAAGTAATATTTATAAAAAGTCATAAGATGTTTCCTCCAATTGCTGTAATGGTTAAGTAAAAAAGAATACCACATCAAAGTTATTTTGAAATCAAGCAATGCATCGAATATTGTCACGTTATCATAATGGTCTTTTTTTAATGGCGATCCGGCGAACTCAATGCCAAAACACAATTTAAGAATCCCTTAAACATGGTTTCAATAGATGCTGCATTTATGATTACATTTCTCGCCTTTTGCGAAAATTGATCACGTAATTCGTCATTACAGAGCAATAATATGATTTTGGCCTTCAATTTTTCTATATCATTTTCCGGTACAATGAAACCATTTTGGCCATTTGTCAGATAGTGTATCTCTGGGGGTTGAAGACCATCCTCAGTTACAACAGGCAAACCCCAATAAAAAGCCTGGTTTAAGCCAAGTCCCACATCTCCAGGGATACAAAATATGTCTGATGCCTTGAATAACTTGCTTATTTGAAGATTATTCGGATCATGAATTTCTCCAAGGTAAAGTATATTATCACGCTTAATCAGGTCATGGATATTGTATGCCATAGAATTACCAACAATAACACAACCTAATCCTGGCTCATCAAGAGAATTAAATACCTGTATCAGATGTTCCACTTTTTTGACAGAGCGCATGCGACCAACAAAAAGCACTACTTTGTTAAAAGGGATACCAAATTCTTGCTTAATTTCTTCCTTTGTCTGTAAAATTTCAGGAAAAGACTCAAAGTTTATTGTGTTATTGGCAATAAATACCTTATGCTGATTTTTGGTCCAGATATCTTTTACCTCATTTTTTGAATATAGTATAAGGGCATCGCTTAAAGTATGAATGTAGTAGAAAAAGAGATTGCGAAGACCAGGGTTATGTACTTCCAGGTTGATACCCTTATTCCAGTAAACAACAGGTATTCTTTTGAGTTTTAGCCAGTGTATAAGCGGCCATATGATAATGTCTTTGAGATGTAGAAAAAATATAACCACATCAGGGCGGATTTGCTCAATTTCGCGCTTATAGTTGAAAAAACTGAAAGGCATTTCTTTGAAATCAAATTCCAAAGGGAAAGGATTTTGTTTTTCAAGTTCATTCGAGCGTACTATAAACTCCCATTCATAATCCTTAAAACGTTTTGCAAAATAATTATAATTTGAGACCCTGTAATGAAATACTTTGTTTGATACCAGTAAAACTTTCTTCATAAATTAGTATCTTTCTTTATATAGTGGAACAAGGGCCTTACAAAGATTTTCCCATTTGTATTTTTTTGCCTTTGCTGCAATTATTTCCCTGTTAAATTTATCTTTTGCCTCAAAAAAATGCCTTAGTCCATCGGCTATTCCCTGTGGATCATTGGTTTCTGTTATGATTCCCATATCATCTCCAATAAATTCAGGAATTGAGCCAACAGGTGTAGATACTATCGGCAGGCCAAAATTAAAACAAAGGAATACTACCCCGCTCTGGTAAATATTCCTGTAAGGTAGAACAAGGACATCAGCACTTTTGAAATAATATTCAACCTCATCATTGGGGATGAATGCTTCATGCAGATAAATAGCTGCTCTATGGTCGGCATTATTAATAGCTGAAGTAATTTGTTGGCGGTAGGACGAATCTGGAAACCATCCGGCGATAAGGAGTTTCATTGATGGCAGGTTGAGCTGATCGAATGCTTCTATTAGAATATCCAGACCTTTATATGTATCAGCTTTCCCAAAAAAAAGTACAATATTGTCTTGGCTGTTGAAACCCAAATGCTTTTTTGCTTCATTTTGAGTAATTTTCGTGACCGGTATTTCTTCATTTAGACCGATAGAAATAACAATTATTTTTCTTTCTGGAACATGAAATTTTTCCACAAGTTGCTGTTTTGCCAAGTGAGTATGGACCAGAAGGATATCTGGTACTATATATATTATTCGGTAAATCCATCTAAATAATTGGCTATTTTGCTTACTGTGAGGAAGAATGTTGTGAACCGTATATATATACCGCGACGATACTAATTTAAAAAACAAGTTCAGTATAATGCCATCATAAAGAATTGAAGAGTTTCCGAAGAGGCCAGTAAAGTGGATGACATTTCTTTGATTTTGCAGCAAATATATCAACAAGTAAGCATAATACTTTATAATATTGATTGCCTTAGACAGAAAAGTCCTGTTGTGGTCCTGTGAGCCACGTAAATTAATATTATTAATACCTATTTTCGTAAGTCTAAGCTGATCTATATCTGACGAAATAACGCAAAGGTCAATGTTGTGTGCAACGAGACCTTTAACAAAACCTAAAGTATAGTTAGGTTCAAAACCGTGGGGAACTATAATAGTCATAATGATAATTAAGCATTCAAATTCAATAATGGAAATTAGTCATCGGGATGTACTGCAATTAAAACTCATTTACCCCTACAATACTGCTATCTTTATAAGGTGCAACAGTTAATGCAGCAAGAAGGAAAATAAACCACATTTGGTGATTGAGCCTTAGCAATGTTGATTCAGTGATATTGATGAAAAGAATTACAAGAAAAAAGGTCATTCTAAATCGACCATATTCATAGTCAAAAGAAAATGTGCGAACGATTTTTGGGATAGTGAAAAATATAGAAGCTATAAGCAAGCAGATACCAACCCATCCCAGTTGAAGATATATATCAAAATAGCCGTTATGTGCTTGATTCAATACCCAGGACATATTTTCTGACCATGGGATATTAACCAGCCTACCAATCCAGAAAGCACCATAGCCCGTGCCGAGCATAGGTCTGTGAGAAGCTACAGAGAAGATATCGCTCCATATTTCCGTTCGCCCAGTCAAAGTCATATCACGTCCCATCCCCTGAACGAGGAAGCCCAATGCAGAGTCTTTGGGGAAAGGACTTAAGGTGTGACAAATTAAAGTCAATTGTATAGCGAAGATAATGATACAGACTAGCTTGAAAAATGGTTTGATTCTTTCTGTTTTAATCTTCATAAAGTTCAACATTATAAAAATCAAAAAACCGGTGGCAAATACAGAAATGGATGTAGCACTTATGGCATTATCTGATCCTTTTAAAAGATACAAGCTCATTATAATATATAAAAAATCAATCACTCTAACATCATTGCTATTGTGTTTGCGCATCTTTTCCCAAATGAAACAGAGAGCCCCGGTTGTAGCAACTTGACCTAGCGTATTCTTTGACATGGATAGACCTACCCAAGATGCTTCTCCAGACCAATTTCCCCATTGGACGCCAATATTCCGGAAGTACTTTATGGTAATTATTGAAAGTGGAATCGTAAAGTAGGCGCATCTTCTTAGCGTTGCTATAATCGCTTCTACGGGTTTGGGTTCTGTGAGGACAACCAGAGCCATGACTACTGATCCGAAGGAAGTTATAACTCTCTTAAAGGAGACCATAGGATATTGTGACCAAAAAATGCTTAGTGCCATAAAGAAAAACAATAACAAGAACCATATATTTTCTCTTATTATGGTATGCCAACGATAGTGCCTGCTATTAAGTATATAGATTCCAATAACAATTAATATGGTTAACCAACATGCATCAATAATGCTTCCTTCTGTTGGTGAATTGGAAGAAGGCAATTTGAAGCCCCAGATATATAGCCAAACTCCGATAGGCCGTGTTGCAGCAGTCATATACCAAAGCAAAGGCCAAATCAGTGCCCGAGAAACTTGTGTATTTCGTTTGCGTTCAGAGTATAAAACGTAAATTATAAACAGAAAGCATAACAATAGAACTAATTGAGGAGGCATTACGATAATTTTGTGCAAATCTGTGGGAAATTATGTTTAACAACCTTATTTTTATATCGAAATAATATTTTTAAATATTTAATGAACTACCCCGGAGCAAGTTGTGACGTATCAAAAAGCAATGAACGAATAAGCTTCGGGGGATTAAACAGCAAACCTTAAGAGATTAAGCATGCATTTATCAAGGGTATATTAAATTATTTAAGCTTCTTAATTATTGGCATAATTTTCCAGCAATTACTTTCTGGGTCACAATTTTTATAAATGAAAAGATGAAGTGATAAGCTTAAATAGCCTTTTGGTTTTATATAGGAAGTTAAATATATATACCCAAAAAGACATTTGATTGGAAAAAGACTTCAAATCATTTTTTATTAAATATTCATGAAATTTTTCCTTACTGCTCTGTGCAATTTTAATCCGAATCTTTTGAATTATTTTGCTAAAAATTTTTATTGATTTCGATGAAGGCGATATTCTTTTCTTTGGTCGCCATAATCCATATTTTCTTGAAATAAAAAGCCGATAAGATAGTGCCTGTCTTCTTTGGCGAAAACCACCATCCTGGGAAAGAATAACATTTTTAGGATCAATATCCTCTAATGCTATTTCACCAGTATCAGCAGCTTGTAGGAAAATATCATGCAAATCATTTCTTCTGCATATAATAATATTGGTTCCACGGCTATCGGTAACATATTCAGGTAACCAGGCATCTCCTAATGAAACATCAGCAAGTTCCGCGACGACATCATCACAATATTCACATGCTTTTAACATAAATGCGTTCAACCCCCAATTACCTAATAAAACATCCTTCATTTTTATATGATGCTTTTCAACATTATTAAATTCATTTTTTGCGGTGACTTCAAAAGCATAATCTGAAGCTTTTTCATTAAGGAGTTTCTTTCGGAAATCAACAGTTATTACAGAGGTTTTTTTTAAACCGCATTGCCGAATAAGATAATGTGAAAATTGCGTTGTCTTCAGGTGCCCACAGAACAATCCTATCATGCAATAAAATCTTTCACGAGGTAAAAATCCATGCTGGATTGCTAAGCGCAAGCCTTTTATAAAACAAGGTAAAGCCACAATAGCATATTTCCCATCAGATGCCTTTAATTCTTTAATAACTTTTGATAACTCGATGGTATAATATTTAGATTTCTTGCTTTTATCGAGATCTTGTTCTTTTCGAATTATACTATACTCAAAAAATATATCATTTGAATTAGTAGGATTAACACAAATAACACCATCAATAATTTTATTTTTTAATAGGTATTTTAATAACCATGTTGTTAATCCCCCTGCACTGGATGATATACGATTTGAATCATTTGTTACCCAACCAACGTATGTGTTTAAAAAGTACCCTAACTCTGATAAATGATTAATTCCTGCTAAATTTCCAAACTCTTCTTGGCCAAGCCTATCTTCGTTTTCTCCAACTCCAGTAAATGGGCAAAACTTTTCTGCTTTGCTAAATATTTGATTAAGATTATAGTTATTTAAAAAAATAGGGTGATATTCACCATACTTGGAAATTTCCATTTTAAATGATTCTGGAAATATTCCTGAACAAATACCGCAACCGACGCAGAGCCCTTCTTTTATGACCATCTCAAAGTTGCTATAGCCGTTTGATAAATCAAAATTATTTTTACTAAAATAATTGTTCTTCATAATTGATGGACTCGTAAAAAGTAATATTTTATAACACATTGAATTATTTTATTATTTATTAATATTTCTCTTGACTTTTACTTCTTTGGCTTGTATAAATAGTTAACAGATTCAAAAGGTTAAGAGGTAAATTATGATACATATGCAAAATCCTAAACAGCTTTACATTTTTGATCCATGGGACAGTATTTCTCCAAAAAGACGGCAAATGCTTGATGCCGGATGGCCTGGATTATTCCGTGAGCACATTCTGCCTTCTATTCCTGCCGATAAATTTGCAAAGTTTTTCGACGAATTCATGGGGCGGTCAACAAAAGAGCTTTATTCCATGCTTGGTGCACTTATTCTACAGCAGACTTGTAACCTTACTGATGAAGAAACGGTTCAGCAGTATTGCTTTAATATGCAATGGCATTATGCATTAAATATCACGGAAGAATCGGATAATGCCAAATACGTCAGCACTAAAACATTGTGGAACAACCGAAACATAATTGTACAAAACGGTCTCGAAGACATAATCTTCAACTCCGGCACAGCTAAGCTGGCTGAAGCTTTTAATGTCAATACCGACAAGCAGCGTCTTGACTCAGTGCATATAAAGTCCAATATGCGCAGGCTTGGCAGAATCGGAATTTTTTCAGAAACCATCCACAAATTTCTGGCTAATCTTAAACGGCAGTATCCCGCTTTCTTCGATAAGGTGGATAAGCATATTATTGAAAAGTACTTTACCAAAAACGCTATGAACTGCTTTTCCATGGTAAAGCCATCCGAATCTCATAAAACCTTAAGCGAAGTAAGCAAGGATCTTTTTAACCTGTTTGTACAGTTCCAGCACACAGATGAAGTATCTTCTCTGTACAGTTTTAAACTTCTTGAGCGGGTTTTAAATGAGCAATGCAACTTAACAGATGATACCGATAATCCTGTTTTGATAAAGAAACCCAAAGAGATTGCTTCCGATTCATTGCAGAATCCGTCAGATCCGGATGCAAGTTACAGCGGCCATAAAGGACAAGGCTATCAGGTTCAGATCATGGAGACATACTCACCTTGTGATGATCCTGAAGACAAACAGCTAAGACTGATTACCCATGTCAAAGTAGAAAAGGCGTATCAAAGTGATGCGAACGCTCTTTTACCTGCGATTGAATCTGCCGAAGCAAACGGGTTTGCGCCTAAGGAGGTTCTTGCCGATTCTCTTTATGGCAGCGATAACAACCTCCAAAAAGCAGAAACCCAGGGGGTTGAACTGGTTGCACCGGTTATGGGAGCCCCGAAAGAAGATAAGCTTGGCCTTTGCAACTTTAAGATATCCGATGATGGTTGTATTTTAGCCTGTCCGCAAGGGCATCCGCCTGTTACAGTCAAAAAGAAAAAGCGCAACAGTGTGGGTTTTGATATGGAAGTTTGCAGCAATTGTCCCAAACAATCACAATGTCCGGTTAAAAAAGGCCGCAAGTTTTTTTACCTGCGGTTTACTGAAAAAGATAAACGTGTTGCCATGCGCAGGTTATATGAAAGAACCGATGGATTCAAAGATCGTTACCGCTGGCGCTCCGGAGTCGAAGCCACCATGTCGGAATATGACCGGAGAACCGGGGTCAAGCGACTTCGGGTTCGAGGGCTCAAAGCTGTGAGTTACTGTGCCGTGCTGAAAGCTTTGGGAGTGAACATCTTTAGAGCTGCTGCATTCAGAATGGCACAAATGATGCCAAAGCAGGGTCTATGTGCGGTATAACAGCCGCCCAATTAATATTTTGCATATATCAAAGAACAATTTATACTTTTTTTAACCAAAAATTAACATCAAACACTAATATTTACTACTGAGTCAGTGTTTTTTACAAAAACCGATAACCGACTTTTTACGAAACCATCATAATTTATGTCCAGATTTGTACTCGGGTAATATGTTCTTTATAATAGAATAAAAATTATTAAGGATATTTTTACTTTCAAATTTGTTAATCAGTTCATCACATGGTGAAAGTGTGGATAATTGTTGATTTTTAAATGCTTCAAAATGAAAAGCGATGGCGCGCTCTATACTTTTTTGATCATCAACATTCACTCGTGTTATTCCTTTAAATCGAGACAGATCTGAGATAGTTCCGACAGTGGGACTCAATGCGATTACTGGTTTACGAGATACTATATAATCAGCCAATTTAGATGGTAAATATATCCCTTCCGGCATCATTCCCTCAACAAGGATACATACGGAAGCTTTTGCTATATATTTTATGCTTTCAGAATAGTTTACCCAACCCGTAAAAGATACAACAGTATCCAACTTCATTTCTTTTATAATATGTATTGTTAGAGGGTCACTTTTACCTACTAGTAAAAGTTTGGTAGCGTATGATTCAGATTCAGGATAATGATCCAAGAATCTTTTAAAACCTGCCAGTAATTCGTAAGTTGCTCCATGTCGTGTGCTTTCACCACTACCCAAGCTTCCAGCATGTATTAAATAAAAAGTTTTGGGATCAGACAAATCATTTCCCGAAACACCAATATGGGGGATAATCGAACAATTTACAGGCGAATTAACCATTTGTAGATGATAGTCTCTTAGTCTTTCGCATGGAAATGTAATTAGATCAGCTTTTTTCATAACAATTTGAAACCATCTATCGTAAACAAAAGATGAGATATTTTTTTTTCTCAAATGACGTTGTTGGGGCATTAAGTGAGTTGCCTCTAAGTCCCAAGGGTCATTGAAATTAGCAATCCATTTAATACCTAATTTTCGTGTAACCCAATATCCTGCAATATGTGCAACGTTTGGAAGCCCACGAGAATAAATGATATGAAATTGGTGAATACGATGAAGGTGAGATACTTTTAGAATAACTGCATTAATCCATCTAGCCCAATTAATTGTTTTATAATGGAGTCCTAAAAAAGGAGAAAAATATTTGTTGGTATTTGCATGAGGAGGGATTTTAATAGTAACAGGTTTTAATGGATTCCATATATCAGATTGATCGTATGAAAATTTATTATGGCCACCATAATCTACTGATAAAACTTTTACTTCAAAACCATCCTCTAAAAGTTGATTGACCATCTTGCCGTTACAAAAAGCTTCAGCGTTAGACAAGGGTGCAAAGAATGGACTAATAAACAGTATTTTAATTGGATATTTCATTTTGGTATGGGTAAAATAATAAAGTTCAGTTTAGAGGACCTTCCAATATTTTTTCAAGGGCATTTACAGATTTTGTAGCATCTTTTTTTAAAATTTGAATTTTTTGTAATAGCTGGTTTTGCACTTTTTCTTTTTCATTAATCATCATTTGCACTTTTTGAACTAAGTTGACAGATGTAGTGTCATTTAATGAAACGACCCAAACATTGTGATTATAAATATACTGGGCCATTCCTTCTGATTTTGCACTGTAAGAAACAAAAATCGTAGGTATTCCTAAAGAAATTGCATTTATAGCACAATGCATCCTAGCTGCAATAACTATATCGCACGATTCGAGTACATCTTTTAAGCCAATATAGCCAGGATCGTTATCAATAATATGTATTCTATCTTTAAATTTCTCAGGAATCATTGTTCGAATGGACATCAGGTATGTATAATCGTCATCAGTAGGTTCGAAAGAGCACACTACGTGGGGTATCAAAGTAATTTCGGAATTGTACTTCTCAATTAATTTACAAAGAATAAGGGATTGTTTCTCTGCAAAATTTTTTAAATTTTCATTTTTTGTTGCAAATAATAATGATAAAGGGCTGTAATTAACACCAATGTGGAGTCTTTTATTATTTGGTGGTTTTCTAATCGTTGACCCGCTTACAATAAAAGCTGGATCAGAACATGAAACGGTTTTTTGAGATAGACCAAGTTTATTAAGATAATTAACAGTTATGGGTTCACGAGCTGTTATTAAATCTACATTTTGCAGGTGTTTTACATAAGCTTTTTTAGCATCGGTATTATCTTCAAAAGGACCTATTGAGGCTCCCCATATAACAAGTTTCTTATTTTTATTTATTGCGATGTCACCGAACTGGATCAGTTTCTTGGCATATCCGGCTCCTAATGGTGAAACGGTATACATATCACCTCCGATAGACAGCACAACATCCACTTCATCCATATAGTCGATTTTTTCCACAAAAGGATCCCAATGTATGGATAAAAGCCCAGCTGCTTTTCGTGCAATTCTTTTTGGTGCAAAACGCGGTTCAAACATTTTTCGTATAATATTGATATTTATATCATTAAGACGTTGCATATCATCTTCATACCTTGGAGTGACAAGTGTTATATTGGCTTCTGGCCATCGAGTTCGAAGCAAATTAACTGTACCACGAACGATAGCCTCACAACCGTAATTATAAACACCACCAATTCCATACAATAAGAAACTAGGTGTTTTGTTTATCATTATTATTTATTTCATCCTTATCAACTAATACCAATAAATGTTTTTCTTAATGACTCTTGCTGGAACACCTGCAACCAAACAACTTTCAGGAACATCCTTTGTTACGAGAGCCCCTGCTGCTATAACAGCACCGTTTCCAATATTGACGCCCTTCAATATTGTCGCATTTATTCCAATCCAGACATTGTCTCCGATCTTTATAGGGCTTGCAGATATCCGATCATTAATTATATGAACGTCGTTGTCCCTTATTGTTACGCCTTTTGCGATCATTACATTAGCACCGATTTCAATAGATTTAAAACATTCAATAGATCCTCTATTATTCATATATCCGCTACCAATACTGAGGCTTGCGCCTGTATTAACTGCAATACAACAACCTGTATAAAAAGAGAAAACTCCATTGACAAGCACAGAGCTTCCCGAATAGGCGATGAACTCGGATTGCAAAAATCTCCTCTGCTCCCATGTTTTTCCCAAATAAAGAATTCCATTCCCTTCAAGGGTTGCATTTTTAGCTATATTGCAAAACATTTCTGGATAAATCACTATTTTTAAATTGATTCTTTTTGTTCGCGTATATAGTAATGCCGTTTTAAATGGGCTTGCTTGTAAAACTGCTCTATAATATTTTATATTTTTTTTAAACATGGCATTTATGCATTCTCTACGCTTGCGCTTCAATTAATTTTAATCTTGATTTTGAAAGATAATATAATTTATCTATTAGAATGTTATTAAGATTTACTACTATCATTTTTTATTTTATAATATATTTTATTTTCTCTTTTAAGTTTTTGATACATTGACCAATTACGTTCTTTTATAATTTTTGCTGGATTTCCACCAATTACCACCCCACTTTTTTGGTTTTTAGTTACTACTGATCCTGCTCCTATTACACAGCCTTCGCCTATTGAAACACCAGGTAAGATAATTACATTTCCGCCAATCCATGTGTTTTCACCAATGATTACTGGACTATAAATAATATCCTCGTCATATGGAATTGCTTTATCACTATTATAGTTGTGGTTTGCTGAGTAAATAATAAGTCTTGGGCCTATTATGGTTCCACTTTGAATTGTAATAGACCCTTGTGCATCAATCCATGCATTGTGGCCGATATAAATATTACTACCTAATTCTATTTTTTCTGGGTGAAAAAATCTACATCCTTTCGTTATTCTAACATTGGTGCCACATTTTCGAAAATGACGCTTTTTTGTATTTAAGTGTAGTTCTATAATTTTGTTTAATAATATTTGGGGAGTTTTCAATTGAATCAGCTTCTTTTATATACTATTTGTATATAATTTATTATGGTCATAATAAATTATAATTATTTCACTATAAATTTATTTGGTATCAAAGTGAACATTTTATTTATTAGGTTGATAGCTATTTCCCTCTCATGTTTAATGTTATAAATAAGGAATATACTGACAATGACTCCGACAAAAGTAGAAATAAAGATTTGATGTATTGGTTCATGAGTGGGAATTAGTATGTTTGTTATATAGGTTGATCCAACAACACCAAACCAAAGAGGCAAATGTTTGACAAACTTGACGAATAAATCTGTTGTACTCACAGGTCCTTTTCTACCAGCTAAATAGTAAAGAATTGGCAGGCGAATGAAAATACCAGTCAACGAATAACTGAATGCTACACCTTTAGCCCCAAAAGGTAAGCCAACTATTATTGAGCAAATGCCAAAAAAAGTAATAATAGTAGTAGTCCTTATTAAATCATTCCCTCTCCCTTGACTAGTAAATAACCAAATCGTTGCGCCGGATAAAGGAGCATAAATTGCTAAAATTGTAAATAATGTGAATATAGGTGCAGCTTCATGCCACTTTGGTCCTAAAACAATATTTATAAGGGGGTCAGATATTATCATTAACAATCCTGATGCAGGAAATATAAGTATTGCCATAGTTTCATAAATTTGTAAAAAAATATTTCGATAACGTTTTTCATCAGTTTGTAGCCTGGATAAAACAGGTATGAAAACATTAGATAGAGGGCTTAATAATTGCTGCAGAGGATTCATTAAAAGAGCATTAGCCCTTGAATAGATACCAAGTGCCTGTGCTCCATAAAACCGACCAATTAAAAAATATTCTAGCATACGAGAAATAGCCTGCAATAAGCTTGCGCCTGTTAAATTTATTCCAAAATTAAGCAAAGGTATAGTGCCACAATTACGAGTAAAAAAACTTGGGCGCCAATTAGAGAAGTACCATGTCAATAAACAGGTCATAAGAGCTAATGCAATATTTTGTCCTATAAGCGACCAGTATTTATAGCCATGTAAAGCCATAAATACACCTGTTATAAATCCAGAGGCCATAGATCCTATTTCAATCGCTGCAATTGTTTTGAATTTAAGTTGACGTTTCAAAAGTGCTTGATGTTGAAATGAGGAACCAAATATAAAAAAAATTATGCTAAGTGCTAATGTTATATTAACAAGTCGTGGTTCTTTGTAGAACCACGAAACTGGATAAGCAATAGTAGCCATAGTTAGGCTTAGCCCAGTGGAAAATATAATGTTAAGCCAGAATAAGTTTGATACTTGTTCATGGGTTATTAAGTCTTTTTGGATAACAACCGTTGAAAGGCCAGCATCTTTCAACATCATAAAAAACCCACTTACAGACATTACCATGGCAACTATACCAAAATCTTCAGGCATAAGTAATCTGGCGAGTATTATTGTAGACATTAAGTTCAATAAGAATTTTGCACCCTGTGTTCCCAAAGAGATAAAACTGCTTGATACCGTTTTATGTGTTAAGTTAGAAAGGAGGTGATTAGTACTAAAATCATCTTGATTTGGCTTACTGTTATCTATAGACAGATTTTTCGTTGGTTTCAAATTAGTCCTCTAATTTTCGAATTATTACAACAAGCCAGCTTTTATTAATTTTGGTTTTAAGAGAGACTTTTTTTTTAAATTGCGTTTTAACAGAATATTTTTTTATTTTATTAGATATGATGAAGTCTCCAGTATCATCTGTATCAAAATTAAAATTGTGCATACCTATCCAGTTTTCATGGATAGCTTCATTACGTATCCCTTCGATAACAACATATCCACCTGGTTTAGTCACACTAATCATTTGATCAAGGCCCTTAATGGGATCGTGACAATGATCAAGTGAGTTTCTCGAATAGACAATATCGAAAAAGTCAAAGTAAATATCCTCCGGCAAAGCCGGAGGCTTTACGATTGCTGGCCCCTCAAAGGGGCCTGATCGCAATCGAAATACCAAAAGCATCATCGTCAAGCATCTTCTCCTGCCATTTCCGCAGTGGTTTTGCGGGAATCCGGATTTTGTCCGATTTTTGAAAGCTGGATTCCTGATAAAAGCATTCGGATATGACAAAAGCATCTTGTATGATGAACGCTTGTCAAATTCATACTCCCGGAATTGTCAAACTCTGGGAGTCCCCCGGCAGAGCCGGGGGTTTACCTAATGGCAATTAAACTTATGTGTAAGGTGCTCAGTCTCACATAGTTCAGTTCTTATCTTTGGTTGAATTTTATGAGCTAATAATATTTTGTCATATTGTATGGCTAGCGCGTCACAAGCTCGAATGGTTGGATAGCTATTGAAGCCGCCTGTACTCAGGTATGTAATTGGTCCAGCACCAACATCAAGGATTAAGGGATTAACTATATCGATTTCAGCCAATAGCTCTTTGAGGGCTCCTTCGATTGGCCTGTTTGAATCGAGTCGCTTTTTGAATCCTGGCCAATATTCATTCTCTTGATTGAAAACTTTTTCCCAAAACCTAATTTCGTGCACTACCCCCATTTTCCATTTTATTATATTTGGTACTGGCACTGGAAAATGTTGATGTAATTGAAAGAATATTCCCCAAATTCCTCCAATTCTGTAATGATAGGAAAATTTTTCTCTAATTCTATAAAGTTGATTCATATTATCTCGCTGATGTCCGATTAATAATTTACAAATCTTTACAACAGATATTATCATCATCTGTTGATACACTCAATTATGCGATATCGTGTCGCTCCATAACGGCTTAACTGAGTGTCCAGTTTTTTATAGCAAGATTACTACCAGCTATGCTGAAGTGGTGGTCGGTGAATTAGATAAAAACTCTTGGCATATCTTAACGATTCGTTTTGAAGCCAATCCATCACCGTATGGGTTATGAGCTCTCGACATTACCTTGTAGGCTTCTGGATCAAGAAGTAAACTAGATACTTCCTTGATTATATTGTCAACATTTGTGCCAACCAACCGAACGGTTCCAGCTTCTACCGCTTCAGGTCTTTCAGTTGTATCACGCATTACAAGAACCGGTTTCCCAAGGCTGGGCGCTTCTTCCTGTATGCCTCCTGAGTCAGTCAGTATGAGAGTTGAGTGATCCATCATTGCAACAAATTCCAAATAAGTAAGCGGTTCAATCAAATGAACATTATTTATATATGATTCTTTTTTAACCGTTTGATCCATCCTTATTTTTTTGTTATTTTTTGTTACCTTACCTAGTATACTCATTACAGGTTTGCGAACATTCGGATTTAAATGAACCGGGTATATAAAATGAAAGTCACAAAAACGTTCTGCCAACTCAGCAATGGCATAGCATATATTTTGGAACCCCTGGCCGAAACTTTCACGTCGGTGCCCAGTTATAAGTATAATTTTAGGGGAGTTTGTTTTGCTATCTCCTAAAGGTTGGAGGAATTTAGGCAGTCCTGGTATTACTGTACGATTTTTCCTTACTTTGTCCAAAGTGAAAAACAGTGCATCAATAACGGTATTGCCAGTTACGTTGATAGTTTTGTCGGATATTCCTTCTCGTAATAGGTTTTGCCTTGCTGATGCTGTTGGTGCAAAGTGCAGTTGGGTAATATGTGAGATTAAGACACGATTTGCTTCCTCTGGCCAAGGTGACTTAAGGTTCCATGTCCTCAAGCCAGCCTCCACATGTGCTGTTGGAATACCATTATAGAATGCTGTTAATGTAGCACAAAAGGCTGTTGTTGTGTCTCCCTGCACTAAGACGAGATCTGGCTTTTTATTAAGCAGATAACTATTTATTGATTCAATTGCACTTACAGTAAGAGATGTCAGGGTCTGATTATGCCTCATTAAATTTAAGTCTATGTCTGGAGTTAGACCAAAAGTAGTTAGCACTTGGTCTAACATTTCACGATGTTGGCCTGTAACACAAATTTGGGATTCTAAGCCGGGCTCTTTCATAATTTCAAGAATTACCGGTGCCAACTTTATTGCTTCAGGACGAGTGCCTAAAATAATAGATATTTTCATTTTAGATCCTTAAGATTAATGTGGAGTTTTCTAGCAGTATTTAGAAGTACATAGACGAGTTTTAAGAGATAAACATTAAATATTTATCAATTGATTTAATCAAAATTTTCGGCTTACTTTTGAAATTGCTTTTAAATAAAACTTTTCATGTCTTATAGCTAATGCTTGCAGGCTGAATTGTCTTACAACAAATTCCCGCCCGGCCTCGCCCATGTGCCTGCGCTTATTTGCATCATTAAGCAATTCCTTTAGCCTCGCTGCAAAATCGGAAATATCGCCTTTTTTAACAAGAAAGCCTGTCTTACCGTGTATAATTGCCTCGGGAGTACCTCCTATAATATAGCTGACCGGAGGAACTTTCATTGCTTGTGCTTCAATTAATACTCTGCCAAGTCCTTCGTTATGATAGGTTGGAAATGCCATTATGGATGATTTATCGTACCATTCTCTCAATTGATCGGATGACAACAGGCCAAGAAAAAGAACGTCTTGTCCCACACCTAGTTTATTAGCCATATTTTTGAGTTTTTTGATATAGCTCTCAGAGTCTGCCCGGCCTGCCAATGCGATTTGACATCTTACGCCTTCATTACGAAGATTGGCACATACTCTGATCAAATCGTGTTGCCCTTTTGAAGGGGTAATTCTTGCAGGGAGCAGAATTATGGGGGTATCCTTTTTATCATTATTTGGTTTTGAAGAAGTATTTTTAAAGATATTGATATCTATGCCATCGGAAATATTATAGAAAGTATTACGGAGCCGCTTTGGAACACCTACCTTTGAAACTCCGCCAATTCCGGCAGCCTTTTTTGTTTGTTCCCTGACTGAAACGCTGTTCAGGCAATCATTTGAAAAGTGGTTGATAAAAACATATGGAATGTCTCGTTGAATTGCTGCTTCAATTACAGCAGCACTGTCACTTCCTGATGCATAGTGCATTACAACAAGATCAATCTTGTGTTCGGACATTAATTCGGTTGCTAATTCTTTTGCATTAAGTGCTTCGTTTATCCTTTTAGGTATAGGTCTTTTTTGAATTATACTTTGAAAAAATACAGAATAAAGTAACGGGTTATATATAATTTGGTCACGAAACAGGTTTTTTAGACGGTTTTTTAAAACATCATATTTTGATTCAATATTCATTAATTCTAATTTGTCTGGGTTTTCAGCATAAAGCGGGACTTTAATCAAATTTCCTTTGCCAATAATTTCATGCTGTTGAGATTTTGTATTTTTATCATATGTCAAATACATCCGTATGATAGTCCAAGAATTATTTGCTAATAGCATGCGGTCAAGATCTTCTATATAAGTCTCCGTGCCTCCACCGGAATCGAATGCGTGAGCAAATCTTAATATTGTAATATTTAATGTTGTCATTTCTATAATCAGGATTTTGCCTTTTTTCTTTTATGTAGAATTAATATAATAATAAAAACTACAGTAAATCCTAACAAGACTATTCCAAAACCCTTTACACCGCCTATCCAATAAAATATTATTACCATCTTATCTCCAAAAGGCAGCTTTGGTAAATACAGATCACGGAAGTCCGATAGGTTTCTAACTAAAGTTGCTTGTAAGCTGTCATCAGAATAGGTGAAATCTGCTACTTGATTATCAGAATGATAAATAATCTGGATATTTTTTTCATGACCTGGTTTGATAAAAACTTCGATTTTAATATAGCTGTCATCTCGATGATATTTATGTTTAATTCCATCCACATCAACTGAGCGAATAGGAATTATAAAGTTTTCCTGTTTTTTAATCTTATATTTCATAATATGTGGGTATTTATTTTTTATATAAATATTGCTTGAATAAGTAGAAATTTCTATTTCATGATCATTAATTCTTCTCTGCAAATAAAGATTCTTTGCTATATTCCCCAAGCTAGTCCATACAACTTTATATTGTAATTCATTAATCATATTTGAAATAGAATTGAGCCCATTGGGATTGTTTTTAAAAAAGTCATGATGTGTAAGTAATATTACTGGTAAATCCAAAAATAATCGCATCTGTATCCAATTTTTTATGAGTATCATGGCGCTCTTATTATTTTTCAAATTTGGGACTTCATTTCTCAAAACCAATGGGAAGTTTTCAAATTCGAGTGTAATGCCTCTTGATTTATCAATATTATTAGTGAAATGTCCTATGCCTAAAGGTTTTGTGCTATTTACTGTCATAAGAAAATTATTTTTTTTCAATAGGCTCAAGCTGTTTATGGTGTAAATTCCTCTTGGGAATATCATCACGCGATCAAATGGGATGCCAGTTTTACGACTAAATTTTTCCATTCTGTATAATGCTTGAAGAATATTCTTTTCATCCGGATGAAGAGAACTGATTTTTTTATCAGCTAATCGAGTATTCCCATTATAACGGAATTCTGAAAAATCATGATTATTGCCGTGAACTGCTATCGATAAATTCTGAGGACATTGTCGAAATGTTTCTATAACGTCATTATAGCTTTTTTGATAGTTGTAAGGAATAAATCCGATGGTGGCGTGAAAAGGCGCTCTTTTTGCTTCTTTGCAAAGATCTTTGAAGCTAAGATAACCATATGGTTCTTTCAGCCATGGGTCATCTATAGTAAAGTTCGCATAATCATTAATACCATGCCAAGAGCGGTCTCCAAAGGAGTATTTTAGAAACATCAATAGAGGTATAATTTTTAACAGGCTATGATTTTCACCTGAAATGACTTTTTCCCAGGAAGTTAAATAGAACACACTTTTATTTGCTGAATCTATTTTTAAAAAGATTGGACATATTGGTTTATGGTCTTCATCGACTACATTTATAAGAGTAAATGCTCTAAGAGAGTCCGTTAATTCAAAGCCATTTATTACTCCTGTGCCAGAGCTAATAAAAGGGTATTCCAGCCCACCAAGTTCCTTTGAAATCTGATCATTATTTACCACACTGATTGATGTGGGAAGATGTTTTAATTCAAATTTTCTAAAGTGCTTGATTTTGTTATCAGACCAAATCCTCAAATTTGCGATGTCCGTATCAGAGCATATACCCCAAATAAATATTTTTGATTTACTATCGGGTTGTCCGAACATTGAAACAATATCTTTATTGAAATATTTAAGTACTCTTTGTGATAGTATTAACACCTCTTTGTTATATAATCCTTTTATTGACCTCAACACTTCATTGTTACTTTTTGTTCCAATATAGTTGGTTACGAACCGAAGACCCAACAAATCGCAGGCTAACTTAGCTTCTTTAGCATCCTTTATGTCAGATCCCACAATATCGACAAAATTTACTTCTGGTTCTTCAGATAAAACTATGTTTGCAAAAAAAAGTTGGCAGAGTAAAAAGAAAAGCAATATGATTTTATTATGTTTCATATAAGATTTAAAATTATGATATTATTAAATAAATAATGATAGGTATATAAAAAATCTGTTAACATTTCGTTAATATGCTGAGGCTGAAATGATTCTGTAAAGATCTTGTATACGCTCTTGGAGGAGTGTTGTATCACCTCTGGTTTCTAAATTGAGTCTCAGGAGATGTTCGGTGTTCGATGCGCGCAAATTGAACCGCCATTCTTTGAATTCAACGCTAACACCATCTGTACGATCCACTAATAGGGCATTTGCTTTATAATGTGAAAGAATTTGTTCTATGACTTTTGTATTGTCTTTTACAGTATAGTTGATTTCTCCACTACATGGGTATGCCTTCATTTGTTCATCTACAAAATTTGACAGGGGGATTCCAGTTTTCGAAATTCGTTCGGATACAAGAAGCCATGGAATCATTCCAGAATCACAATAGGCAAAGTCTCGAAAGTAGTGATGAGCGCTCATCTCACCACCGTAAGCTGCGTTTTCTATTCGCATACGCTCCTTAATAAAGGCGTGTCCCGTCTTGCTCTGCACGGGGATGCCGCCAGCCGCCTCGACCATCGATACCGTATTCCACATTAGACGCGGATCATGGATAATACGCGCGCCTGGATGTTTTTCTAAAATTTGAACGGCTAATAAGCCGACCAGATAATACCCTTCAATGAACCGACCATTTTCATCGAAAAAGAAACAGCGATCAAAATCTCCGTCCCAGGCAATCCCGAAATCAGCCCGATGTTTTTTAACGGCATTAGATGTTGCCGCTCGATTTTCAGGAAGCAGCGGGTTTGGAATGCCGTTTGGAAAGTTTCCATCCGGTTCGTGATGGATGCGTATGAACTCAAAAGGCAGGTGATGGGCAAGCTGATCCACGACCAATCCTGCACACCCGTTGCCAGCGTTGACGACTATTTTAAGTGGTTTCAGGGCAGGGCGGTTAACATATCCCAGCAAATGTTGAATATAATTTTCCTTGCTTTTGTCATTTATCAGCGAGCCCCGTGAAGTATTCTTATTAAACACATTTTTTTCGGCCAATTCCTTTATGATATTAAGGCCACTGTCGCCGCTGATCGGACGGCTATCCTCACGTACCATCTTCATGCCATTGTAATCCATGGGGTTATGGCTGGCGGTGACCATGATGCCACCACCCACATGTCGGTCGGCTGTTTGAAAATAAATCTCTTCAGTTCCACAAAGGCCGATATCGATTACATCGACATTGCTGTCCAGAAGGCCTTCAGAAACAGCTTTTGCCAGTGCAAGACTTTGTAGGCGTATATCATAACCAACAACCACTTGCTTTGGGGGGTGTAATTAAAACTGTTGGGAAAATGTTTATGCTGCTTTATTATCTTCCCAGTATTTATCCCACTCGCCATTCTCCCTAATGATTCTTAATGCGAGCATATGGCTGGCATTTATTTCTTTCCACCATGCACCTGGTATTTTTAAACGATCTTGTATGACATAACGATGCGCACTTTCTATTTCACCAGAACCAATTGGTAAATTGCCAGCTAATGTCTCTTTATATTTAAATTGTCCCGGACGGTTGTTGATATAGCGCAAACAGCAACGAACCGGCGCATCTTTATCTTGTTTTGATTTCGGTTCTTCATGTAACGACAAAGACTTCAATACTTTATTGACAGCTCCTTCTTTCATCCTCTTTTTTTGTTGATCCAGCCAAGCATCCGGATTTTCCGGAAAACACTTTTTAGAAGCTGCTGCCATGTAATCACATAAATGATAAAAATCGATTAAATAATTCCCTTGATTGCCGAATACCCTTTCTACCTGTTCTGCAATCCATGGGGCTCCGTCACCAACACAATGTACTTTTGTTTTACCCCCGAATTCAGCTCTAACAGCACAATCAAATAGATGGTCTCCGGCCATATCTGTCAAACCAAGTGTACCACTAAATATCCGATCAACCTTATCTTTCTGCCGGGCAAAAGCTAAACGCGCTTCTTTCCATCGAACGCTACGAGTCTTTCGTTTGTCTACAGAGGTTCCGTTTTTTTCAACAGTATCCACTATTGGAATCATTGTTCCATCTGTTTCACATATCAAACTTTTTACCCCATCATCTTCGGGTATATCTCTATGCAGGTATTCTATTCTCTTAATAGATTCAGCATGCTTCTCTGTGATCTTTTGCGCTGAACTGACAGAAACACTTATTCCATAATGCTCCATTAGTTTTTTTGATATCTTTTGAAATGATACATCTGCTCCAAAGTCCGTGATGATACGCTGTAAAGGAAGCGAATAACAGCGGCTTGTTACTTCTGCCGTATAAGAAAAAGGTCTATACAACTTCCCTTTATCTAAAAAAGTTCTCTCAAAAACAGATATTTCCCCATAACTTGTATGCCAAGTTATTTTTTTTACCATTCTTTACTAATCCCTTTTTATTTAAGGCTTCAGCTTCCTGTTTTTCTCTGCATACAGCCCAATCGTGCAATACTTCATTTCCCATTTTACGTAATTCTTCAATCACTCTTTTTTCAGCTTCATCGGCTTTTTTCAAATCTCCATCAGCGTTTTCTACGATTTCCAATAATTGTACAATTCTATTTTTTAGATGGGGGTGTTTGTTTAATCTCTTTTTCAAGCTATCATCTTGGCGGTCAGTCATCGGTAGTTCCTCCTTCACAAGTTATTAATTTGGTTACCTAAACTGACCCATACACTAGTCAAATTAAAAAGTCTAGAATTATTTAATGATTACAGCAAGTTATTTTTAAACCGGTTATTCGTATTGTTTCCAATATTATATGTTTTAAGAACCAATTATTTGCCCTACCAACACTTTTAATTACACCCTGCTTTGGGTTAAGATATTGACCGTAGGCCCGGCCGATACGATAGGCTATAGTTTCATTGAATTCCTCAGGAACTTTTCCCCGAATATCGTAGGCCTTAAAACAGGTCAGACTTGTATTTTGAGGTGCTAACATATATGAATCTTTCAAAAATGACCAAAGCTCTTTTATTAGATTGTTTCTCTTGCTGTAATAAAAAGCACAGGATTTTGGAATTTCCAATATCCATAAAAATGCATTTATAACATTATGGGTGGTTTTCTCTTAAATTGTTTCTTTCATTAGGAGAGCCAAGTCGAAGTCAAGTCAGTTTAAGTTATTGTACTGATCTCAACCATTCTTCAAAAACCACTAGACTAAATAAAATTTTGTGATTATCTCTTTTTCCAGTCTTATGTTCAGTAAAAAGTTGATATACTTCTTTAGGTCGTAAGAAGTTAAACATCAACGAATTACTATCTAATAGGAGGTCTTTCATTTTATTGCTTAAAGAACAACGGAACCAATCGTCAACAACATTACTCGCAAAACCACGTTTTTTCCTCCTGATAATTTCCGCTGGGAGAAAATCCTTACACACTTGGCGATGTAACCATTTTCTGCTTCCATTTCTTATTTTGAAACGAGCTGGAAGCCTTTCAGCATATTCAACTATCTCGCGATCTAGGAATGGCACTCTAATTTCAAGACCATGTGCCATAGAAAGCTTGTCTGCATACATAAGCAATTCATCAGGTAGTGAAGATCGTATTTCCAGAAATTGAAATCCGCCGAGTTCGTCAGTATTTTCCATTAATGGTTGCAGATCTTCCCAGCATTCTAATACTCTATCGCCTGAATCGATGGGAATTGTACCTTCTTGAAAGAGTTTATTAATGACTTCTTCAGGCATTATGGAGAAAACACGCTGATATCTTTGCATTCTATCTGGTGTATTTAAAGAATACACGCCTCTTTTAAGTGCCTCATTTCTGAATATAGCTGTAACTGACATCCTTAATGAGTTCCGAAGCCATTCAGGTAAAGCTCTCCAGTATGATCCATAAAAGACTCCTATATGTCGAATATAACCTCCAAAAAGCTCATCAGGGCCTTGACCTACTAATGCAACTTTCACATCCTGACGTGCACGTTCGCATACAAAATACATTGGTACAATTGATGAAGTGGCAATTGGTTCTTCTAAAAGAGTAACGATCTTCTGCAAATGGGTTTCAAATGTTATTCTATCGAGTTCTGTTGATATATGTTGTGCGGAATATATTTTTGCAGTTTTAGACGCATCAGTGAGTTCATCATCTTTAAAGGCTGTTCCATATCCTACTGTATAAGTAGGCCAAGCGTTTCCATTTAGGTTCATTAAACCTAGAAGGAGACCTGAGTCTATTCCTCCACTTAACAAGAGACCGAGAGGTACATCACTTATAAGATGCCTCTTCACAGATCGTTTGTAGATCTCTAATAGCTCTTCTTTTGCTTCCCTGTCGGTTTTTATAGGGGAAAAAGGGATCGGTTTATACTTATACCAACGTTCTAAACGACTTATACCATTTTCAAAGATGATCATGGTACCTGGAGCAAGTTTCATTATTTCTTTGTATATTGTGAAAGGAGAAGGTGTGTAGCGATAGCGTAAAAACAAGTTCAGGGATATAGGATCAACCTCAGGCATTTTACAAGAACCGGCACGAATTGCACGAATCTCTGAGCCAAAATACAGACAGCCCTCTTCAATTTTGTAATAGACGAGTTTGATGCCCATAGCGTCACGAGCGATAATTAGTTTTTTCTTTTTTACGTCCCATAGCGCAAGCCCAAACATGCCATTCATACGATTAAAAACGGCCTCACCCCATTGTTTGTAACCATATATTATAACCTCAGTATCACATCTCGTACGGAATATATGCCCGAAACCTTCAAGCTCCTTCCTCAATTCTATAAAGTTATATATTTCACCATTGAAAACCACCCATACTAACTCTTCGTGATCTGACATAGGTTGATGACCAGATTCTATATCTATAATTGATAGGCGTCTGAAGCCTAATCCAAGAGGACCGGATATATAATATCCTTCGTCATCTGGTCCCCTATGGGATAGTGTTTGTGTCATTTTTTCTATATTTTCTTTGGCAACGGGGGTCTGTTTTTTGAAATTATATTGGCCACAAATACCACACATATATTTTCCCTCAGCGATGAGATATTATCGATCGGTTTGCTTCTCTTGATATAACAAAAAACATAAACTTCTGAATAACTGAGATTGAGCCCAACGATGCATAGGGACATTATCCCATCCAAGAAGAAGTTTACGTGAACGAAATGAGCCATCATTTTTTTGCCAGTTAAGCAAAAGATCTGTCAAGACGTTGGATAATATACCATTTAATTCTTCAAATCTATTTTTTAAAAGTAAGCAAAGATTAATACACTCTGCATAATCATAAAGTTCTTTACGATATACTGTTAGGCGAGGTGCTTTTGAAAATGGTTTAGGCAGGCCTTGTTCATCAAACAAGTTTTTAACATAATACTTCACTCCTCTTTCTATTGCCTGCTTACAGCCTTGGTGTCCTGTAAGCTTTTCGATTTTTGCTAATGCCTTTAATACAAAACAAGTGTGAAAGTGATCAACAAAGTCTCTTATGCCATCTATGGCATAAGACCAAGATCCATTTGGTTGTTGATTTTCTAACACAAAATTTAGATTTTTCTCGGCAACACGCCAATAATTTTCATCTGAAAAAGTGATAGATGCACTTGTTAATAAAAAAGCCCTATAAGCACAAGCATTAATTACACCACCTTGGTCATATGGTGTATATGAGCATGAACACGCATTAGGAGATATTTGAAAATCTTTAATGTCATCAAATGCATGCATTGCTATTGACTGCATAATGTGGAGCCATTTATCATTCTTATCGATCCTGTATACATCAAAGAACGCTTCATATACATAAGGTGTTGTTGTTATAAGTGGTGTGCCTGCAGTGATAGTACCATTCCTTGTTTCCCAGTTGAAAGGATAACCCCAACAGTAGTGCTTATATCCTGTGCATCTTGTATCTTCCAAAACATTAAGAAAATGGAGTGCTTTTTTATAATATTTAGGTTTATTTATAATATTTGAAAGAAAAGTAAACCCCATTGCATAATGCGCATCAGCAATTGGAAACCGTTGTTGCCGCCAAAATAATCGTCGGGCAAATGGGGCAAAAGCCTCACTAAATATCATAGGGGTAACTGCTATTGTTCCTATCCATGGCTTCTTATAGTATAGGGCTTTTGCAGTTCGACATAGAGTGCTTGAAAAATAACTTTGATAGTCATAAGATATTTCACCATATGATTCAAGCCAGTTAATAAATTGATAAATTGATAAATATATTTTTTCAAGAAGTTCATCTTTCATTTGTATTGCTCCAGGAGTTGCATGACCTTACCAACAGGGCGAAACAACTTTAAAATATTATAGAAAAGAGGTAACAACCACTTGCCTCCGCTCTATAATTACTCTATTTTCGGGATGAGATATTATTATGAGAGAAAGGCAAATGGAATTTTATAAAATTGGGGTATCAATATTTTCAAAGTATTTCTTTGCTAATTTTCAAACGATTTACCTAAATGGTTATAAGCTCTAATTAAATTATTTTTTTGCAGATCCCATTGCAGTATTTCTTGGATCCTTTGTTTTGCAATGTCCCCCATCCTCTTTCTCTTTTCATCATCATGCAATAATACAATTATAGCTTCAGCAAAATCCACCTCATTGTTGTTATATACATAGATGGCAGCTTCTCCGGCTGTCACTCTTCCTTCAGTTGTTTCAAACATGACGATCGGTTTGCCAAAGGTCATATAATCCATAATTTTGATCATGGTCGATTTGTCGGTAAACTCATTTCGGAATTCCGGGTTTACGCATAAATCAGCCGTGGTAAGAACTTCGTATAAATCTTTATAAGGGATATAACCAGTAAAAATTACAAATTTGTCTATCAGCAAATCCTTCGATAATTGTATCATTTCATTTCGGTGCGGGCCTGTGCCTACAATTACAAACTTGATATTTTTAATTTTTTTCTTGTAGATAATATATTGCACTGCTCTTAATAAATTATCTATGCCTTCTTGATTATTAATGACACCCAGATAAGCAACCAGATAGTCAAAGCCACTTTTTAATTCGGGGTTAGGATCGGGCTTATCTATTCTTGATAAGTCAGGTCCGTTACGTACGATAAATACTTCATCATCTTTTTTGCTACCTCTGGTTATAGCAATATTTTTATAACTTTCATTAGTTGATATGACTATATCGGATGTTTTAAAAGTTGCTTTCTCCATAAACATTAATATTTTATAAATAATGTTTTTAGCACCGAATTTAGCCACATATGTTTCCGGTGTTATGTCGTGATGGTCAAAGATATATTTAACGCCGAATATCTTAAATATAAGGGCGATGATAAAAATGTGGTCAGGGGGATTAGCGCTGTGAATTATGTGAAACGGTTTTTTAAAATAAAGTTTTATGCTCAAAGTAATTTCCCAGAACAGAGCTGAAATATATTCAAGAAAGAAATCGGCCCTGCCGCTGGCTTCTATCGGCATGGGATGCCGGTAGATATCTACCCCCTCCAGTTGCTCATATTTCTCAGGTGCTGATTTCTTATGTACCGGACAGATAACCGATACATCATATCCGTATTCTTTTGCGGCTAAGGCTTCCGACCAAACCCTGACATCTCTAGGCACAGAATTATTCTCTACGATAAACAATATGTGCTTATTTTTTACCATGCAATGCCCTTATATTTTTTATTTTTCCCTTTGTTTTTAAAGTCTATGTTAACAAGATCATAAATGATCTTACCTTTGGGAACTTTATCTAAAATATTCTTAAATTCTTCATCGTTGTTGACAATAACCAATACTTCAGAGTGTTTGATGATTTCATCGGGGTCGTTGATGATGAATTTAGAAATAAAAGGAATCTTCTCCATGATAAATTTTTTGTTGGCTCCAAATAGTTTGGATAAACGGACATTGCGGTCAAATATACGTATATCGAATCCTTTGCCCAGAAGCACTTCAATAACATCGATGATTGGGCTGTTACGCAGATCGTCCGTCCCAGCTTTAAAACTCAAACCAAGAAAACCGAGTCGCTGTTTTCCAAATCCGATGATTTTCTTAATAGCCATGGCTTTTTGAAGTTCATTGCTGCGATCTATATTCTTTAGGATTGGGCTGTCTATATACAGATCATTAGCGATAGTTGTCAAGGCCTTTAAATCTTTCGGCAGGCATGATCCGCCATAAGCAAAACCAGGTTTTAAATAGTAGGGTGATAAGTTTAGCTTATTGTCCCTACAGAATATTTCCATTACTCGGCGTGAGTCTATCCCAAGGCAGTTGCAGATATTCCCTACTTCATTTGCAAAAGTGATTTTCAGCGCGTGAAAGGCATTATTGACATATTTGATTATTTCGGCGCACTTTATATCTGAAATGATGATTGGAGCAGAAACGTCTTTGTAGATTTCCTCCATTTTGCTAATGGCATAATCATCATTGGATCCGATCAATGTGTATGCCGGATTGTAATAATCATTGATAGCAGAGCCTTCTCGTAAAAATTCAGGGTTAGAAACCACAAAAAAATCTTTTCCTGGGTTCTTTTTAGTCGTGTCTCCAATGATTTCACATACTTTCTCATTTGTTCCGGGAAGAACAGTTGACCGGATGACAATAATATGCTTTTCTTTTTTTTGTGCTATACCTTTGCCAATTTCCACAGCTACTTTAAAAATAGCATTTAAGTCCAGATGCCCATGTTCGGTATTAGGCGTTCCGACAGTGATGAAAGAAACTTCTGAATTTTGTATGGCTGATATGGAATCGTTAGTTGCTGATATATTGCCTGCCTTAAATTGCTGAGCGATCAGCGTATTGAGGCCTTTCTCGATAATTGGTGACTTCCCTTTATTGATATAACGGACTTTTGTTTCATTAGTATCTACGCCGATGATTTGATGGCCGTTTTTTGCCAAACATCCCAGACTGACGCAACCTACATAACCAAGTCCAAAAATGCTGATATTCATAAAATCCTCCGAAAGAAGAAGACTATTTGATTTGTTTGATGAGTAATTAATTATTTACTTGTTGATCTAAATAATATTTGCATAAGCATTATTCTATAATTTCAAGAGATGATTATTTGATCCCGATCGTTTATTAAATGTTGTTTTTTTCAGTTCTTCCATAAATATCATCCATGCGCTCAATATCGTCTTCACGCAGATATCTACCGGATTGTATTTCAATCAGTTCCAATGGTATTTTCCCGGGATTTTCCAGCCTGTGTACAGTGCCCAGTGGAATATATGTAGACTGGTCTTCTTTTAGAATAAATTGATCTTCCCCTCTTGTAACAAGCGCTGTACCCTTAACGACCACCCAGTGTTCGGCACGGTGGAAATGTTTTTGTAGTGATAGTTTAGCTTTTGGTTTAACAGTAATACGTTTTACCTGAAAACAATCCGATTCTTCCACGTTAGTATACGAACCCCAGGGCCGGTATACAGTTTTATGGGTAATTACTTCGGAACGGTTGTCTTTATTCAGAGTCTCAACAACAGACTTGATCTGCTGGACGGAGTTCCGGGGAGATATAAAAACAGCATCTTTAGTTTCTACTATTACATGATTATCAAGCCCTATGGCAGTTACCAATCGACTTGAGGCGTGAATATATGAGTTTCTGACACCCTGTAGACTGATATCACCATACAGTACATTATTATCCTCATCCTTATCTCCCATCTGCCATAACGCTTCCCATGAGCCCAAATCGTTCCAATCCGAATCAAGAGCGATAATAACTCCGCAGGATGTTTTTTCCATTATCGCATAGTCTATGGAATCACTTGGACATGTAGAAAACGAATCAATATCCAGCCGATAGAAATCCAGATCACTTTGTCCTTTTTCCAGTGCAGCCTCGCAGGCATCCATGATAGCAGGCGTAAAAGTTTTAATCTCTTCAAGCAGCTTTGACGCTTTGAACATGAAGATACCGCTGTTCCATAAATATTCTCCCGAAGACAAATACTCTGTTGCAAGAGCAAGATCAGGCTTTTCAATAAACCTGTCTATTTGCCATACTGGCGGTTTATTCGCTGTAAGCTCTAATGGCGAACCTTTATGAATATAGCCGTATCCGGTCTCTGGAGTAACAGGTATTATGCCAAATGTAACAAGTTGATTTCGAGCCGCAAATTCTGTGCCTTCCTGTATTGCTTCTTGAAAGGCTTTCAGGTTACCAATAAAATGATCGGCCGGCAATACCAGCAATATAGCATTGCTGTCATCTTTTATCGCTTTCAAGGCTGAAACCGCCAAGGCAGGCGCAGTATTGCGAGCCACAGGCTCAAGAAGTATAGTGTTTGCGGAAATATCAATTAGCTGAAGCTGCTCAGCTACAATAAAACGGTGTTCTTCATTACATATTACAATCGGTGGTTGTACTAATCCCATCTTAGTTAAACGTAATAATGTTTCCTGAAACAGAGTATTTCCATCACCAAAATTTAGAAATTGCTTTGGATAAAGCTGACGCGATAAAGGCCATAGCCTCGTTCCTGATCCGCCGGCAAGTATTACGGGTATGATCATCGAGTTATTCATCACAAAGTTTTTACCTCTCTTTCTCATAAAAAATCAGATTAATAACGGTGCTTTTGTTAAAGATGAGTTCCGTAATTATCGGCCCAAAAATGTGCCATGTCTTTTGGTAGTGCATGCCAGTATTGCCCTTCATATTTTGATTTAATGTATTCAAGAAAATCCGTGTAGTAATGTAGAGGATATTGATCATAATCAGGTTTTTTATCAAAGTTTATATAGTTAGGATGAGTAATCAGGAGGGCCATGCCTCCTTTTTCCGCAATCCAGTCCAGTTTATTTTTCCATATCTCTATACTTTTCTCCCGCATGAGTATGTACAGCAGAAAATCCTGGGGGAGGGTGTAAGGAAGCTCAACATACTTCAAAGGTCTCAAATGTTGATTGTAATCAGCCGTCACCTGGAATGGAAATATTGTACCCATGCCGTCAGGCTGAGGTTCAAAAGGATCGGTATCAAATGTAGAGGCATCATATTCAATATCCAACTCATGAAGCATTTCAAGATTGTGATACATGCTTGGGCAACGAAAGCCTACTGCATTCCATTCTTTTAAAAAGCGGTTGATTTCCTCAGCCTGTTTCTGAAATACTGCTTTTGACCGAAACGGGTTTTTATCATGATGCAGGCCGTGTATTCCGACTTCAAATCCCCGTTCTGTAAGATATTGGCGTAGTTTAGCTGAAACAGGATAATCTTTTGCAACAAAATTAAAAGATGATCTAAACCCAAAACTTTCATCCACTTCCGCCAGTTTCTTACACTTATCGTGTCCTTTTGCATTTTCTACATCATGTGTCAAGACAAGAGCGAATTTTTTCCCATCAGGCCAACCTGTAAAAGCATCAGGAGGCTTTGCAGCCTTTTCGTCTATAGGCCAGACATCTTTATAATTATGGCGTTTTTTTATTAAAACCTTGCGCCGGATATAAATCTGCAGCCGGCGGGGTAAGAATGATTTTATTATGTAGTAGGATTTATGCATTAGAAGAATCTCTCACAGAGAGCACAGAGTCACAGAGTTTTTATAAGAATTTTTGAGAGGAAAAATTCTTATAAAGCTGACTGCTGCTGTCGCAGAATCGAATAGCGAAGTCTGATACCATATTGTTTGCTCACGAACTCATAAGCTTATCAAGTCATGAACTGTTTTTATCTCTCACAGAGAACACAGAGTCACAGAGTTATTTTTAAAGAATTTTTGAGAGGAAAATTCTTTAAAACCTGACATACTGCTTCGCAGTAAGCTTACTTATCAACTTATGAACTATATGTATTATTTATCTTTGTGATCTCCGCGGGCTCTGTGAGATATTATTTTTGTCTCTCACAGAGTACTCAGAATCGCAGAGAAACGGTTCTATGTGGATGGATAAATAATATCCTATGGAGTTCATAAGCGCATTCTATTTTTTTAAAAGTTCTATAAATTCATTCCTGTCAAGTCCAGCCTGATCCAAAATGGCATGCAGAGTACCCCGTGGTAATGCCTTGCTATCCGGTACTATTACAAGTCTTGTTTTCTCTGAACCTCGCATAACCAATGCGATATGGCTGCCTTTTCCCCTTTTTGGAGCATCCTCAAATCCGGCAGCTCTGAGAGCTTTTATCGCCTGTTTTGAAGAAATAATCGGCAGTTTTGTCACGGAAGCGTTGCCTCCAAGTGAGCCGTAAATTTTTCTTTTGTGGTTAGACTTTCTTCCATATCCTCAATCAGGTTAAGCTCTAATGCATTTTCCAGATATAATTCAACTGCTTCACGCAGATTGCTTACTGCCTGATGAAAAGACTCACCATAACTGGCCACACCCAGTTCGGAGCACTTAGAAACATATCCCTCTGTTTCTTTCCATACTACAGCAGTATATTCAAATACTTTCATAGATCTGATCCTTTCGTGCAAAGTAAGGCTATAAACTGTTTGCGGTTATCGGTTAATAATTTAATGGCTGTTTTGTCTCTCACAGAGAGTCACAGAGTCTTTCTAGAATTTTTTGAGAGGAAAATTTTTAAAAAGACTGACATACTGCTACCGCAACTTATGAACTCATAAACTATTACTATCTTTGTGATCTCTGAGAACTCTGTGAGAGATTATAAATCAAAATGTTCCTGGAGTATCGCAGGAGCATAGAGCATCCAGGCTTGAGACCATCGCATGAAAAAAATAAAGTTTATGGTTTCCGATTTACAGTAGTTAACCCAAGTTCGACAACATTTTTATGAATGTTGGCTCTTACTCAGCTATTCTTTTTGAAATGATTGAAAGAAATTCTGCGGCTCTCACTATTTCTATTCCTTTGTAATACCCCAGTTTTAACGGGAAAAGACTACTCATGAAGATAGTTATCCAGTTCGGATTCATTCATATCAGGGATGTCATACTTTTTTAACAATGAATCTGCAAAACGATAAAAGTTTGCTTGATAGCTTCTATCCTTAACAATTTCCTTTATAAGAGCCATCTTTTTTTCAAAAGCCAATTGATAGACCAAATCTTTTATCTGATCATAATTAATATCAATATCTTTTAATTTTGGCATATTATTTTCCTTCCTTTCTCTTCAACTTTAAACGTTGTTCCCTTATCGTCGATCAACTTGATGTGTGGAAGCAAGGTCTACGGCTATCGGTTATTTAATGGCTATTTTTGTCTCTCACAGAGAGCACAGAGTCACAGAGTTATTTTTTAAGAATTTTTGAGAGGAAAATTCTTTAAAACCTGACATACTGCTCCGCAGGAAGCTTACTTATCATCGTATGTAACTATATGTATTATTTATCTTTGTGATCTCCGCGGGCTCTGTGAGATATTATTTTTGTCTCTCACAGAACACAGAGTCACAGAGTTTTTTTAAGAATTTTTTGAGAGGAAAAAAAATCTTTAAAGACTGACAATCAATGTTGGTCATTGATAATACGGGTTAGCCCGTCTTTTAACAATATTTTGTTAAAGTTTATCAGGAGTCCTAAAGGCTTGTTAGCTAATTTTAAATATGTCAGTAACTGTTTTTTATGTATGTCTTTGATTTGTTCAACTGATTTAAGTTCAACAATTACGATATCATCAACAAGCAGATCAATCCTGAAACCTTGATCTGTGATATCTTGTCCCCTGTATTTTATTGGTATGGGTATCTCAGCTTTCACATTTATGCCCATTTCATTTAACTCAATTAGCATGCATGATTGATAGACGGATTCTAATAATCCAGGGCCAAGTTCTTTATGTACGTTTATTGCTGCTTTAATTATATCTGAAGATATTTTGTTTATGTCCATTATGATTTTTTGTCTCTCACAGAGAACACAGAATCACAGAGTTTTTATAAGAATTTTTGAGAGGAAAAATTTTTATAAAGCTGACTGCTGCTGTCGCAGAATCGAATAGCGAAGTCTGATACCATATTGTTTGCTCACGAACTCATAAGCTTATCAAGTCATGAACTGTTTTTATCTCTCACAGAGAACACAGAGTCACAGAGTTTTTATAAGAATTTTTTGAGAGGAAAAATTCTTAAAATGCTGACATACTGCTATCGCAGGTAAGTTGTCTTATAATTGAATGTTCACCAAATCTCTTTCTGCGTTTGTCTGCGGCTGAATATATTTACTGCAAATTAATCTCTCACAGAGTTCTCAGAGTCACAGAGTTTTTTCAAGAATTTTTAAAACTGATGCTTTGAGTGGAGGAATATGATTTTTGCATATATCATAAATTATTTCATGGTCAATAACAGCATAGTGGTGAGATATAATATCTCTTAATCTGATAATCAAATCCCATTTAATATTCGAATATTTATCAAGAAGAGACCGATCTGATTTTTCGATTTTTTTAACTAATTCTCCAATTACTTGCAGCCTCATGGCAATTGAATCGAGTATAATAACACCATGAGGGGATAAAACAAAATCTTCTGCTTTACTAACCTCAGCGAACCTACATTCGATCAGCAATATGGCTTCAAAAATACTTTCAAAGTTATCTGTTATGAAATTATCAGACATAAATAACTTTATTTTCTATACCTTGAATAAACCGGCTTTTGATATTTTTACTTTTTCTTATTATTTCAATCTTTTTATTAAATTTATTTTCTAGATAAATTATAAGTCCGGCAAGATGTTCAAACTTTGGTTCTTTGAATTCAATTAAAAGATCAATATCGCTGTCTTTACTTGGAGTTCCAAAGGCATATGAACCGAATAAGCCGATTTCAATAACACCATATTCTTTACAAAGAAAGTCCTTTTCAGCTTTTAAACTATTTATTATATTGGTATAAGTAAGTTCTTTTTGCATTATGATATTATTTTAAAATTATTAAATACTATTTTTGTCTCTCACAGAGCACTCAGAGTCACAGAGTTTTTTAAGAATTTTTTGAGAGGAAAAATTCTTAAAATGCTGACATGCTGCTATCGCAGGTAAGTTTTATTTGAACATTAATCAAATCTCTTTATGCGTTTGTCTGCGGCTAAAAATTCTTCAGTTTGAGCGTTTTTTTGAGTGAAGTGTACATAATTGTTGGCTTATGTTTAATAATGTAAATGCAAATATCTGTATCGAGCATATACATTAGAATATCTCTCGTTCCTGAACAGCCGGTTGCTGCCTACCATTTATCATAAAGTCATCTGATAATTTAGTTAGTAGTTCAAATACCTTGACTAAACTTTTTGGACTTTTTTTGAGAATAATCTCATCTCCCCTTCGAAAAATTTGAACCTCCGACGTATCAAATTGAAATTCTTTTGGCAGTCTTACCGCCTGAGAATTTCCGCTTTTAAAAATTTTTGCTGTGTTCATTATTCCTCCGATTTCTTATGTATATGCTATAAGTGTCTGTAAATTATAAGACTTGTTAATTTATAATATTATTTTTGTCTCTCGCAGAGTGCACAGAGTTACAGAGTTTTTATAAGAATTTTTGAGAGGAAAAATGCTTATAAAGCTGACTGCTGCTGTCGCAGAATCGAATAGCGAAGTCTGATACCATATTGTTTGCTCACGAACTCATAAGCTTATCAAGTCATGAACTGTTTTTATCTCTCACAGAGAACACAGAGTCTCAGAGTATTTATTACTGATTCTTTGAGAGGAAGAATCAGTAATACGAATCCGCCCAAGGGGGATCGTAAATTTATAGGTTTAAAAGGAACAAGGTTAAAGGGGCAAGATAAAATCAATAAGTATCAGTTAAAAAATTTCAATTCCATGTCTAACCCGACTTTCGCATAAAAATAATAAGCGTTATTATCTTAAAGGTTTACAAAGTAAGGCACTACAACTAACCCCTAAAGTTTTTTCATGCGATAGTTTTTGTTATTATTAAATTTTTAT
>JAHITX010000036.1 GCA_018817425.1 Pseudomonadota bacterium | reverse complement strand
GGCGGCATCAAAGTCTTGACAAGAAAACACCGGATATGGTTTATTGGGCGACATTTCCCAAGAGAGAGACAGCAGCTTGAATAAGCAGCTTACCCACTTAAAAAACAATTTTTGCTGTTCATACAATCCCGACCACCGCTCAAATCGGTGGATATAATCCTTAATTCAAACAAGAGGTGTCTCATGAAAACTAAGAGACTGTATATTCTTTCCATGGAATCAGGGATGGATCAATTAACTTCATAAAACCCACCAGGTCTTTACTACCCTGATACTCAAACAATCCACATGAACCCTTCGACGCTAAAATGAGCGGAATCCCGGGAAAAAGCCCCTGGAAAGCTGCCCGCGTCTTTGTTGAAACTTGTATAGTTTGCATTGCTGATTTTTTAACTATTACGATAGCAAATGTAACAGCCTGTTCTTTAATCACGGCACCAGAAATCTTCATGTTAATCCCCCTTTCCGGGTTAATGATGGTTTTAAATATATTATTATATTAAAGAGTAAGTAATGCATCCGGCAGACAGGCAAAGCGCCTTGAAAAAAGCAGGCTTCACTCAAAAAGATATAGCAAAGGAGCTTGGTATAGGCCAAGTGCCCGTGTCGAACGAAATCAACGGTGTTCCAACTTACGAAAGCATCCGCCAAGGCAATTGCACAAAAGTTCGGGAATGAATAAACGGAAGTTTTCCCGCAGTATTATTTTGGCAATAAACGCCTGCGTAAAAACAAGATTATAAATAATCTATATGCATAAGTAAGTCAATGTCTAAAAAACGGAAAAATATAGATAAAAAACCATACCTTTATTAAAATTAAGAACTGTGATAACTTTTAAATATGTTTTTACCCACCCAGCGTTACTGAAACGGGAACAGATGATTGTGTGGCACTAAAAAAATGCAACACGATCAGAACCCACGATCTTATTATAAACTTTGAGGCTTACCATGACACGACTAAAACTGCTTATAGGCCAATGGATAGCTCACATTGCCAGAAGATTACGCAATAACTTCTATCTTTATCTTGCGGCCCTGTTCACGCTTTTTGTATTGTTTGATGCCGGCGTGTTACATGTGGGAGAAAATATGCGTCAAAGGACATTTGATTTCATGGTCCGTAGCCGCGTGATTGTGCCTAAGCCGGATAAAGAGATTGTGATTGTAGATATAAACGAAGCCAGTTTAGCTGCTATGGCAAAGGAATATGGACGCTATCCATGGCCGCGTCAGGTGTTCGGCGAGTTTTTAGAAAATATCGAGGCACAAAAACCCAAAGCCATCGTTTTTGATATTTTATTTAGTGATGCTGACATAACCAACCCGGATAGCGATGCTTATTTCAATGACACCATAGCTGACACGGATAACACTTTCTTTCCGTTTATACGGTTGTCGGAAACCCAGGATAAACTTAGCGCATTAAAACCTGTTATGCTGCCAGGCGTAACTGAAATAATCAAAGGGCAAGCGGATAAAAATGCCACAATTGCCGTGATATTACCACATTTTGCGGCAGCAATTAATTCAGGCCGTTTAGGGTTTAATAACATATACCCGGATAAAGACGGCATAGTACGTGAATATCGCCTTTATCGGGATGATTATGGCTGGAAGGTGCCATCGCTGTCTATGAAAGTAGGTAATATGCTTGGCTACAACATGCCGGAGACACAAAGCGTGCTTATCAATTGGCGCGGAAAACCCTTTACTTACCAATACGTCACATTCAGCGATGTACTTCTGGATATGAGCAGTAGAGTGAAAAAACGCCCGGAAAATGAATTTAGCGGAAAAATCGTTATCATCGGCTCTACCGCACCCAGCCTGTTTGACCTTAAGGCCACGCCTATGGCAAAAATTTATCCTGGGGTGGAAATTTTAGCAACCGCCATTGATAATGTCAAACATGGTGATTATCTTCATGTGTGGCGCGGTTTTCTATCCTATGTATTTATCAGCCTGTTACTTATATGGCTTACAACCGCAGCTTTTTATAAGAATGCAGATCGCAACAAATTAAACAGGATTTTTAGTAGCAGCCAGATTATCTTACTGGTAATTTCTTATATCAGCATCAACACCACAAACACTTACATACCCTTGAGCGGCCCGGTTATTTGGGCTATTGCGTATTTCAGCATCGCAAAAGTTTATGCACTGGCCACTGACCTTGCGCTGCAACGATGGTTGGCATTTGGCGTAAAAACCGGCAAGGGGGAATCGCAGGCACTTATTATGCCTATTTTGGTGGAAAGCGAATATCCTTTAGGCGATGCGCTGCTTAAAAAACTAAAGCGGCAAATTGAACTTAATTGTCGCACACCTAATAATGTCGATATCCTGAAGGGTTCGCAAAGTGGCATTTGGGGATTATTCGGCGACACGATTGTCGTGAACTGGACTTATTCCGAAGCACTTGAACAATATGCACAAAATGCAAAACAGGACGCAGAACAATTGGCTGGACAATTATCTGCAATATTGAAAAATGTCGGCTTACCCGACGATACTAAAATATATTACTCTATGCATACAGGAGGATTGGCAGGAGACAAGCCATTAGCAAACCAATGGCGCAGCTTGTTTGCCCAAGCCATTCTCAAATTAGAACATAACGGAAAGGTTAATCATGAAAATATATAAAGTTATATTAATAGCAGCCTTATTACTGCCGGGAGTATCTTTAGCAGGTGAAATGGGCAGTGCTCTTAAAGCGGATATTATTCGCGAAGAACCTTATTCCGATGCCAAAAAAACAGGTAGTTTTGTGCGTGGCGATAAGCTGGAAATCCTTGGCAAAAAAGGTGGGTGGCTAAAGATAAAAACCGCAAAAGACAGCGGATGGGTTCGCTTATTATCGGTTAAACGCGGTATCAGCAAAGGCGGTAATGAGGCCGCAGGTATTCTGGCATTAGCAAGCGGCCGTGCAGGTACAGGACAGGTGGTCGCAACAACCGGAATACGCGGTTTGAATGAGGAAGAACTTAAAAGCGCTGAATATAATGCAGCCGAAGTCAAAAAGCTGGAAAGCTATACCCAAACCTCTGAGCAGGGCCGGCAGTTCGCTCAAAGCGGTGGTCTTGAATCCGTCATATTTCCCTACTTGCCGGAATCACAAAATAAAGGAGAAAAATAATGCGCTCACTTTATTCAATACTTATTTTTATGCTTGCCATTGTTATGCTGCAAGCATGCGCTAATGATTTTGGAGCTGCATTAAATGAAGTAGTCAAGAGCAGCACTTCTTGGGAAACCGGCACAGACAGTAAAGAAGCTTCATCCACAAATACAGCAAAGAGCGAAAGCAAACCAGCGTTTAATTTATTAAGTCCCTCCAGGCAGGAAGAAATTCAGATAGGCCGCCAAATCACGGGCAATCTGCTGGGAGCAGCTCCACTTGTAAATGATGAAGAACTGCAAAATTATGTAAATAAAGTCGGGCGCTGGGTAGCCAATCAGGGTGAACGCGCAGATTTACCCTGGCACTTTGGCGTAATCGAAAGCGAAGACATCAATGCCTTTGCCGCGCCCGGCGGCTATGTTGTCATCACTAAAGGGCTTTATCGGAAAATGGAAAACGAAGCACAACTGGCAGGTGTGCTCTCTCATGAAATAGCCCATGTTATCAGGAGTCACCATCTCAAAATCCTGCAAAAAACCCAACTGCTGAATTTTGGCTCAGATTTACTCGGCAAGCAATTAGGCAGGGACAATCAGGTAATCCAAAAATTAATCGGCAGCGGTGCGGAAGTTTGCGCCCGCAGCCTGGACAAAAGCGCCGAGTTTGAAGCCGACCGCATGGGTGTAGTACTAACTACCAGGGCTGGTTATGAGCCTTTCGGTTTACCTGAAGTACTGCAAATTATCGGGCAAACAGGCAGAGATGAAAGCAGAGTGGCCTTGCTGTTTAAAACCCATCCACTTCCTGATGACAGATTAGTAAAACTGGACGATGCGATTGGTAACAGGCTGGATAGTATTAAAGACGGCAAGACACTGGGGGAGCGTTTTTATCGTTTGAGGAATTAGGAATAGTCGGATTCACAAACCTTTTTGGTTTTTAGTTCCCTATGTTTTTGAGACCTTATTTTTATCATTTTAAGGATCGTACTATTACTGCTCTTGGCCCTTATTTTAATCTATCGCTTGCACTACATCATCAGTTTCCGAAGCAGGTAGATATATATTTAATTGTTATCAGATCTTTACTTTATCTTCTTCCCATAATAATCAACATACCAGTTAACAAAATGTCTTATTCCTGTTTCAAGTAAAGTTTCAGGCTTAAAACCAACATCGTTTATTAGATCATCAACATCGGCATATGTTGACACAACATCACCTGGTTGGAGATCAAGAAACTCCATTTCTGCTTTTTTCTCTAAAATAGTTTCTATATTTTCTATAAATTTCATAAGCTCAACAGGATTGTTGTTACCTATATTATAAATTTTATATTTTGCGTATGAGGTGCCGGGATCAGGGCTGTTGCCGCTCCAGTTTGGATTCGGCTCAGGAACTTTATTCATAATCCTTGCAACTCCTTCGATAATATCATCAATATATGTAAAATCACGCGTCATCTTTCCATGATTGAAAACCTTGATAGGTTTTCCATTAAGAATTGCATCTGTAAAAAGGAAAAGCGCCATATCGGGTCGCCCCCATGGCCCGTAAACCGTAAAAAATCTAAGTCCTGTGCAAGGCAAATCATAGAGATGGCTGTATGAATGAGCCATGAGTTCATTTGCTTTCTTTGTAGCTGCATAAAGAGACACCGGATGATCTACATTATGATGAATGGAAAAAGGCATTTTTGTATTTGCCCCATAAACCGAACTTGATGAAGCAAAAACAAGATGCTTAACATCATTATGCCTGCAGCATTCAAGGATATTTGTAAAACCGACTATATTGGAATCAATATACGAATAAGGATTCTCTAATGAATATCTAACACCAGCTTGTGCCGCAAGATTTACAACAACATCAAACTTGTTATTTATAAAAACTTCTTGCAAAGCATCCCTATCTGAAATGTCTGCTTTTATGAATGTAAATTTTTCATGAGACACTAGTTGAGCAAGCCTGGATTCCTTAAGTATAACATCATAATAAGGATTCATATTATCAATACCGGTTACATTAATCCCTTCCTTAAGCAATCTTAAAGACAAATGATAACCGATAAACCCGGCAGCACCTGTAACAAAAACATGTTTAATATTAATATCCATTGCATCCTCCGTTAGTTAAAAGAGTTTTACGAAGTTATATCCAACATGTTATCGGATTTCAACACAAAAACATGAGATTAAAGATGGGATTATTGGTAAGAATTTCTACCTGAGAGATACATAAACTGAAACGTTTTGAAAGTGGCTCGTATGCTTAAAGAATTTCTTTAATTGGATCTAAAAATATAGACTTCCGATAATATCCATTTCTTAGAATGTCGGAATTCTTTACAAATGCTTTTAAACAATTCCTTAGATTGTCGGAATTCTTTACAATCAGTTTTAAAGATTATAATAAGCAACAAACAATTAATATATTTATATATATCATGGTTATATAATGTGTAATCAATATTGATTACTGATTAAAAGTGTCGGGTTTCTTTACAATCTGACAACAGGCTTAGCATTCAACTATTATTATATGCTTTATATTTAGATAGTTATAATATTGGCACTATCTTTGCTTATATATCCCAAAATATTTATAATTGAACCATAAGGTGTTTTCCAAGAACAAATTCTATTTACCAGTAATAATTACTATTTCTTAAATACTTTAAAAAATGAATAATCTTACATACCTAAAACAAAGGAGACGATTTATGAAGAAATTATTATTACTATGTTTTCTATTTGTATGTATTTGGGCCGTACCTTGTTATGCTACACCCACATACGATGCTTCGGGATATTGGAATGCAACATTTACTGTTCAATTTGACCCAAATAATGCAAACATACCAGCAGGTCAGCCTTTCACATCATCATGGAACATGTACATCTCACAAAACGATGCTACTGACACATTTGGATTCAATGTATGGGACCCATCATCCCCAACCTCAACTAACTCATATTTTCTTGGATCGATAGCTGAAGCCCACTACACTGTTACATCGAATATGTTTTCGTTCCTTCCGATAGGATCTAGTTTTCCCGAGCATGCTGATACGGGCTGGTTGTTTCGTATTTTGAACTACGGTGGATCTCAAATCCAGTTAATAGCAGATATGACCAATTGCACAATGGATCTTACATCTTCTACAGAGATGACTATGGGTTGGGAGTTTAGATTGTCTGAGCATATGACATATGAATTGGATCCTTATAAATATCTGACTGATCCAAGTGTATGGTCTGAAGATGATTATTTCAAAGACATTACCGGACACTTTGAGGTAACGGCAACGAAAGTTAGCACGGTACCTGCACCTGCTTCTATACTTTTAGTGTTTACAGGAATGGCAAGTCTTGGGGTGTTAAGAAAGAAATTTAAAATAGCTTAAATTATCAAATAACTATGGATATTGGCAATTTAGTGTGGACAATTGAAATGCAAACCTGGATATCTTTCAGCTGTCCACAATATCCAACTTCCGGTATAATCTCCAATGAGCCAGTTTCAAAACGCCCCATTTTGGCCGATCTCTGCGTTGGGCTCAAATTTCAATCCTCGAAATACTCAATGTATTCCTGCGGTTGAAATTTTCGCCCGTCTTTAGCTTGACCAAACTGAAACGTTTTGAAAGTGGCTCCAATGGTTTACGAGCAAGCACCTTGCTGATAATACCGGCTAAGTTTTATAAATATCAAATATTTTATCCATTTATATACTTTTTTACCGTACGTCTGTCCAGTTTCACCCTGCGCGCCACTTCTTCAAATGTCCCATACTGCTTATAAAGCATCATACAATAATTACTCAAGATCGTCTGGGCATCCATGCTTCCCGTTTCTATACCAGACAGAAGATACGCTTTTTCATCAGGGTTAATTTCTTTATCATCACCTGAATAACTGCGCTTGATAAGCACTCTTCGCACACATTGTTCCAGCTCCCTTACATTGCCGGGCCATGGGTAATGATTGCCAAGTTCTTTTAAGATTACATCTCTAACGATGTCTGCAAGTTCTAAAGAAGGTTTTCCGATTAGTCTTTCAACGGTATGAGACAAAAGCCCGTTTAGTTCATCCGGGTCTTCTTCAAGACGCTGCCTTAATGGCGGAACCGTAATGGTGTCTGAGCATAACCTGTAGAAAAAGTCATCCCTAAATCGTCTTTGTGCACGAAGTTTATTGATGTCGCGATTCGTTGCCGCAAGCACCCTGCCCTGAAAACGTTTCTTCTCGTGACCGCCAACTGGTGAAAATACCCTTTCCTGTAGAACCTGTAGAAGTTTTATTTGAACCGGGATACTTGTCTCACCGATTTCATCCAGAAAAATAGTGCTGTATTGTCCACATTGTTCCAGAATGCCCTTGTGGGTATCTATTGCTCCGGTAAAAGCCCCCTTCCTGTGTCCAAACAACTCCGATTCGATCAATGCCTCAGGAAATTGAGAAAGGTTTAAAGAAATAAGAGAGCTGGTAAAGCTGTCCTCAAAACAATTACTCTTTTCGCTATATGGGATAAAGCCGGAACATCCAATGGCAGCAGCTACAGTTCCCTTGCCCGTGCCCGTTTCTCCAAGCAAAAGCGTTGAAAAATCTTCCATCCTGTTCCACAGATATTTTTCGTAAAGACCAATATCATAAGTAAATACATTGTTCCATAGACTTAACTTAAGCTGTTTCATGGAAGAACTTCTACCAATAAGATTGCTTTCTATAAAGAAAAAGGCCCGCCGCATCTGGTAAAAAATGGCAAAATAGCGGATAGCTTCAGCTTCCCGGAAACCATATTGTGTTAGAGCTTTATAAAAATTACCTGCAAACAATACCTTTAAGGGGGTATCGCCAGCCTTTCGCTGATCCATTATAAACGTGTCAAACTGGGGCGCATACTGATGATAGACATAAAAGAGCAGCGAGTTCTTTACTATCTCGTGATCATCTCCTGAAAAATAATTAATATCGGCACGCCCTTGATTTTCAAGTACCTTTATTTTCTGCTCCACCTCATAAAAAACCTTGTCCAGCAATGTGAAAGAAGAGGTTTCCAAGGAAAGGCCGGATATCTCAAGATCAACCCGCTCCCTTTCCTCACCAAAAGGGTTGGCAAACACCGCGCGTGTAACCAATGAGAAGAATCTGCGTTCCATTTTTGTAAGTATATTTTTTAAGTCCATACAATTTATGTACATACATAACCATTTTTTGTCTATTATTTTTTTTATTATTAAATGACCTGATTATTTAACTTATTGAATATACAACAATAACAATATTGGCACAGTTTCTGTAAACATTATATTAAAACCTCGAAACAAAAGAGGTAAACAAAACAACTAATTTCAAAAAAAGGAGGTTTAAAAATGTGCCATAAAATAAAAGTAAGGGTGGTACAGATAATTTTGTTTGCAGGCTTTTTCATGATGCAGGTATCCGTTTCACAAGCAGCCGGTTTATTAAAACCTGTAAACGGCAATGGTTCAAACATTCACATGAAATCACACAATGTCCAGGTAACCATAAACAACGGCTTTAGCCGAACGGAAGTAGATCAGATCTTTATTAATGAAGGCGATAAGGATATGGAGGCTATCTATTCTTTTCCTTTGCCGGTAAAAGCAAGTTTATCGGAGTTGAGTATCTGGATTGACGGCAAGGAAGAGATAGGTGAAGTACTTGAGAAAGAAAGGGCAAAAAAGATTTATGAACAACAGAAGGCCAAAGGAAATGATTCAGCGCTTGCCGAAAAAGATGATTACAAGACATTTAATATAAATGTTTCCCCTGTAAGAGCCGGTGGGGAAACACGCGTGCGCCTGGTTTACTATCAACCTCTTGAGATTGACTTGAATATAGGCCGTTATGTGTATCCTTTGGCTGAAGGCGGAGTTGACGAGGAAAGAATTTCTTTCTGGTCTGTTGATGACAAAGTTATAGGGTCGTTTTCTTTTGATTTGACATTAAAATCAGCTTTTCCGGTTAAAGACGTTCGCGTGCCCGGTTATCAGGATCGTGCAGAAATTAAACAAGCCGACAATCCCGATGAAGGAACGAACAGCGGCAATACATATCATATCCGAATAACGGAACCCGAAGGCTGTAATCTTTCCAAAGATATTGTTTTCTATTACCGCCTCAAAGAAGACATTCCGGCACGGCTTGAGCTAATCCCTTACAAAGCAGCACCTGACAAGGAAGGGACATTTATGGTGGTCGTAACTCCCGGAGCTTCCTTAAAACGCATTGTCGAGGGTACTGACTGGACCTTTATTCTGGACAAATCGGGAAGCATGGGCGGCGAAAAGATAAAAACTCTGGCAGATGGAGTATCCCGCGTTATAGGCAAAATGTCTGTAAATGATCGTTTCCGTATTATCACCTTTAATAATAGTGCCGATGACTTTTCCGGAGGATACATCAATGCAACGCCGGAAAATGCCAATGCAATAATCGAGCGCTTAAGAAATCTTCAGGCAAGTGGCGGAACCGCACTTTTCGCAGGACTTGAAAAGGGATGCAAAGGACTCGATGATGACCGAACAACAGGAATCGTACTTGTTACTGATGGAGTAGCAAATATCGGACCTACTCATGAGGCTGCTTTTCTTCAATTACTGCAAGACCACGATATCAGGCTTTTTACTTTTGTGATTGGTAACAGTGCAAACAGGCCGCTTTTAAATAAGCTGGCAAAAAAATCCAATGGATTTGCCATGAATATATCAAGCAGTGATGATATCATCGGACGTATTGTTCAGGCAAAGGCAAAAGTACTGCATGAAAGCTTCCATGATGTCAAAATTCGCTTTCATGGAGAAAAGGTTAAAGATCTAACTCCAACAAGTGTGGGAAGTCTTTATATGGGGCAACAGCTTGTAAAGTTCGGCAAGTATAATGGTTCCGGTGAGGTTGAAATTGAAATGCAGGCAAAAATATCGGGTACTCAACACAGTTGGCGATGCACGGCAGTTCTGCCAAAGATGGATACGGATAATCCTGAAATAGAGCGTCTCTGGGCATTGTCTGCCATAGAAGACCAAATGGAAGAGATCCGTGAAAAAGGGGAAAGTGATAACCTGCGAGGCAAGGTTGTGGATTTAGGCAAGAAATATTCTCTGGTTACCGATTATACCTCTATGATTGTTCTTGCAGAAGAAGAAATCGAAAACCTGGGGATTAAGCCAAGTAATAAAGAACGGGTGAATCGCGAACGTCAGGCGCAACAGATTCGCAAAGCAGCGCCTGCAAAAAACTACAGAGCTGATAACCGTAACAATAACGATGGAATGTTTAATGGATTAAAAGCTCCGAGCGTTGGTGTTGGTTCCGGTCCTATCGGACCTTTATCTCTCGCATTTATTTTCTGGCTAAACCGCAGAAAAAAATAAAAACATAGTGCAAAAAAAGTTTATAAAGGGTGGCAACAGTCACCCTTTATAAACAGGAAGGACATTATATGTTTAAGAAAAATAAAAAAAAGCCAACCTCAGCCGGGACAAAGCGTTTTTTCCCTGAAATATGGGCATATATCCTAATGATACTTTTGTGCAATGTTCATATTATTACCGGAAATCTGCCAAATGAACTGGTTTTTTACCCTAACTTGAATAATAGCAAAGCATTTATGAGTATCTTTACACACCCTTTTGTGCATGTTTCATGGTATCATCTGTTGCTTGACGGCGCAGGTTTTTTTGTTGTCTATTCGGGTATTCAACAGACCAAAATGACAACTCGATTGGCATATGTAGCGTTTTGTTGCACAGGAAGTATATTACTGCCACTCTTGTTTTCATCTTTTAAGCTTGCTTATGGTTTATGCGGCCTTTCAGGCATAGCCCATGGGCTCATGGCAATCTCCGCCCTTGAGATGGCAAATGGAAAGACTTTTAAAATAGGTATTATCTGTTTTGCAATTGTTTTCACAAAAAGCATTATCGAAGCCGTTAGCGGTAATGTTCTGTTTTCATTCCTTCATTTTGGTTTAATGGGGCTGCCTGTTGCCTCAACGCATCTTGGAGGAGTTCTTGGGGGGTGTTTTGCATATTTTATGTTTAATGGAACAAATAGGCTTTATGATTTTTTCAAGTTAAAGCAAAAAGCATAAATTTTAGTTTTTATAAATTAAAAATAGTATAGCTATAAACTTGACTCATATTTGTTATAAAAATATGTTTTTATTGAATATAGATTCTTAGTCGTTAATCCAGCCTAAACGAGCCTGAGCGAAATTGCTGAAAATTTACGACAATTCCAATAATCTAATACTAAAGATATTTAAATTTTTATCCGATAATAATTAAAACAGATCAATACTATACCAAATATCATAAATAACGTTCCGTTTGCTTATAGGTACTTATCAAATTGTAGAAACCGGAACATTATTTTGGCAAACAATATATTTGACAGTTTTAAAATTTATTAAATAGGTAAATAATGTTACAGAAATTTAGATTTTTTTCGATCAGACAAAAACTTATGAGCATCATGCTTCTGACAAGCGGCGTTGTGCTCCTGTGTACTTCTTTAGCATTTTTCATCAATGACGTTACATCATTTCGCAGCTGGATGCTTGATCAGCAAAAAATCTTAGCCAATATTGTCGGCATAAATACTACCGCGGCTGTATTATTTAAAGATAATAAGGCCGGGGAAAATGCCCTTCAGGGGCTTTCTTCAAATCCCAATATTAAAACAGCATACATCCTTGTAGAAAATGGAGAGGTGTTTGCTTCCTATGTGCAGAAAGGTTTTAAGGCCAGCAATAATTATCTGCAGATCACTTACAAACATGGCATCCCATATATCAGGGAACCGGACCTTTCTGCTATTACCGCTAAAGGAGATTCTTTTTGGCATTTTTTGGGCAGCACATTTACTGTTCTGCCCTTTTCAATGGATGGTCAACCGGTCAGCACAATAGTTATTGAGTCAGGCAACGGGGAACTAATGACCCGCCTCACACGTTCACTTGTCTCGTTTTTTGTGATTCTGGTTGCCGCATTTATCTTTGCCTACTTCATTTCCCGAAAATTGCAAGGACATATTTCTGAGCCAATCCTGCATCTTGCTAAAATCATGGACACTGTATCTGCCGAAAAATGTTACTCAATCCGAGCCGAAAAGACAACAGAAGATGAAATCGGCAATCTCATTTCAGGCTTTAATGAAATGCTTGCCAAGATTGAAATGAAGGATAGAGAACTCAAAACCCATAGTGAGCAGTTGGAAGATACGGTTAATCAGCGAACCGAACAGCTTTCGCATGCTAACAAAGAAATGCAAGTTGCTATTGTAGAACTTCGCAAGGCCAAGGAGGCTGCGGAAGCAGCGAGCCATGCCAAGTCACAGTTTTTGGCAAATATGAGCCATGAGATAAGAACACCTATGAATGGTATGATGGGTATGGTTGAACTGCTTCTAACCACTAGGATGTCCCCCAAACAGCAACACTTTGCCGAAACGGCCCGCCAGTCCGGAGACATGCTGCTTGCTGTAATCAACAATATTCTGGATTTTTCCAAGATAGAAGCAGGCAAACTGGAACTGGAGTTAACATCCTTTCCCCTGCGAGAGGTAATAGAAGAGACAGTTGATCTTTTTGCCGGAAACGCCCAGAGCAAGGGCCTTGAATTGACATGCCATATCCATACAGATGTCCCTGCACAAGTAAAAGGCGATTATAATCGACTCCAGCAGGTCTTAACAAACCTTGTAAGTAATGCCATCAAGTTTACCGAACAAGGGGGAATTGATATCATAGTGATGACAGCAGAAGATGATGGCACGACAGTACTGGTAAAGTTTGAAGTGCAAGACACTGGAATCGGCATATCACCGGAGGCCCATGCCCGGATTTTTGAAGGCTTTGCTCAAGCCGACGGATCAATGACCCGGAAATTTGGCGGAACAGGTTTAGGTCTTACGATTGCCCAACAGCTGGTTTCCCTCATGGGTGGTGAAATAGAAGTTATAAGCACACCCGGCACAGGAGCTACTTTTTGTTTCACTATCCGATTACAGAAAGAAAAAGCACACGAAATATCTACAGACGGCCTCTTGCAAGGGTTGCGGATACTTGTTGTAGATGATAATGAAACAAACCTGCGCATCCTGGAAGAACAGACCGCTTCCTGGGGCATGATCTGCCATAGCGCATCTAACGGGGAGCAGGCATTGGAGCTGCTCCGTTTTGCAGGTAATGATAATCCATACGACCTTGCCATTCTTGATATGATGATGCCTGAAATGAGTGGTATTAAACTGGCCCGGATCATATATAACGATCCCACCATTCCCACCATGCGGATCATGCTGCTAACCTCGGTCAATCAGGAGATAGGACAAGAACAGGCAAAACAATGGGGCGTCAAATCGTTATTAAATAAACCTATTCGACAATCACGACTCTACGAAAGCTTAATAACCTTATTAAACAACGAAGAAGTAATAAAATCAGACTATAATATCGCTGAAAAGCAAAACCCGGAAGATCAACAAAAACTCCGCATTCTTATAGCAGAAGATAATTCTGTAAATCAGCAAGTCATTAAAGCAGCACTTGAATTGCTAAACTTCGAGGTTGATATAACAACCAACGGCCAGGAGGCTCTCGATTCATGGTTAATCCATCACCAAAAGCTGGTCTTTATGGACGGTCAGATGCCGGTCATGGATGGGTATGAAGCAACCATCCAAATACGTAATGCTGAATCTAAAGATGCATGCGGTTTTGAAAAAAAACATACCATTATTATAGCCCTGACAGGGCATGCTATAAAAGGTGACCGGGAAAAGTTTCTTGCAACCGGGATGGATGATTACATGTCAAAACCATTTACAATCGCCCAGTTAAAATCAATGTTGAACAAGTGGCTGCCGGATTCGACGTCAGGCAAGGAAACAGAGGCCGGGTTTGCCGGTCCGGAAATGGAGGTTATCAATACACAATCATCTATTGCCGAGCGCGAATCCTTGATAGACATGAGTTTCTTAAACAATATAAAAAGTCTGCAACGGCCAGGTCGCCCCAATCTTCTAAGCAAGGTAATTGAGAATTATGTTGAGTCTGCGCCCCACCTCATAGGAGCTATCCGTCAGGGTATTGCGGATAAAGACCCAACAGCCTTAAGAAGCGCAGCTCATTCCTTAAAGTCGAGCAGTGCCAATGTCGGAGCCTCGTCACTTGCCACACTCTGTCGGCAGATCGAATCAATCGGCCATGCCCGTGCAACCGATGGAGCAGATATTCTTTTCCAGCAGATTGAATTTGTCTATCCCCAAGTCTATCAAAATCTTGCAGAAATCCAACAAGAAGAAAGAGTTTAATCATGGAAAGCGCCATTATTTTAATACAGGAGTAAATAAATCATGAACCAAATCTCTGATAATAATGCGACAAGACAAGTCCTTATTGTTGATGACGATACTACAATACGGTTTCTTGCCCGTGAAACTTTAGAAGAAGCCGGTTTTTTAGTAACTGAAGCTGCAAATGGAGCACAGGGCTTAGCTGCTTTCGAATCCAACCATCCGCAAGTAATTCTTTTGGATGTTATGATGCCCGAAATCGACGGATTTGCGGTTTGCAAAAAGATTCGCAACCATCCCGATGGCAAAAATATCGCCATTTTAATGATGACCGGACTTGAAGACATTGATTCTATTCAACGCGCATATGATGTGGGCGCTACTGACTTTATTACCAAACCCATAAACTGGCAAATTCTTGGATACCGCGCAAATTATATGTACCGTGCAAACCAGGCATTCAAAGACCTGAAAAATAGTGAGGTTCAGCTTAGCTCAGCACAAAAAATTGCCCATCTGGGAAGCTGGAATTGGGATATAGCAAACAATAGATTTCAATTATCCGATGAGCTCTATCGTATTTTAAATATTGACTCCACCACTTGTGCCCTCACCTATGAAACATTTATCAACTTCATTCATCCTATCGACAAAGAACAAGTAAAAATGACCATTGAGGAGGCTGTAGCCACACAGCAACCTTTCCACCTTGATTATAAAATCGTAATAGCCGATGGTTTAGAGCGTTTTGTAAGCATTGAAGGACAACCGGTTTTAAATAGTAAGAGTGAAGTGGTCCGGATGGCTGGAACTATCCAGGATATTACTGAACGAAAACAAGCAGAGGCACAAATCCGCTCTTTGGCATTGTATGATAATCTTACGGGCCTGCCTAACAGAATTCTCTTCCGCGACCGTTTAGAACAGGCAATCCGACAGGCAAGCCGGCAAAACAGCATGGTTGCCGCTATATTTATTGATCTTGACCGGTTTAAAGACATAAACGATAGTTTAGGGCATAATGCGGGCGATGAACTCTTACGGCAGGTCGCCAACAGGCTGCTCTCTGTAACCCGATCCAGCGATACCGTATCAAGATTGGGCGGCGACGAGTTTACAATAGTACTCCAGAATCTCACTTCTCTTGATGTTATTTGCTCATTGGCACAGAAAATATTGGATACATTTTCAGAACCTTTTTTGCTTGAGGCAAAAGAAATATTTGTCACCTCCAGCATTGGCGTTGCTGTTTACCCCAGCGATGCCGAAAAAGCCGATGATCTGCTAAAAAATGCCGATATAGCCATGTACTATGCTAAGGATAATGGCAAAAACAATTATAAACTATTCTCATCGGATATGCAGGTAAAAGCTGATACTCGTCTTACCATGCAAAACGAGATGCGCCAGGCTATGGAACGCAATGAATTTTTTCTTAACTACCAACCGAAATTTGACACCAAGACTGGTGAATTAACGGGAATGGAAGCGCTGATAAGGTGGAAACATCCGGAGAAAGAGGTTATTATGCCAAACACCTTTATTCCTATTGCAGAAGCTACAGGGCTTATCGTTCCTCTGGGAGAATGGGTGCTTAAGGAGGCCTGTCGCCAAAACATGGCATGGCAGGCGATGGGACACGAACCCATAAAAATTGCCGTCAATGTTTCAGCAATCCAGTTTAAGAGAAGCAATTTCCTGGCAACTGTTAATAAGGTTCTTAAAAAAACAGGTATGGCTGCCCATTTTCTACAGATTGAAATTACTGAAACTTCACTTATGCAGCAAAGCGAAAACACAGAAAGCATACGAAGCAAAGATCAGCCTGCCAGTATTGCAACAGTATTTGAGGCTGGTACAGAAGGAAACAATTCTATAATCAATACGCTTGATATATTACAGAAAATGGGCGTATCAATTGCCATAGATGATTTTGGTACAGGTTATTCTTCACTAAGCTATTTGAGATATTTCCCGATAGATGTAATAAAGATAGATAGCAGTTTTGTCTGGGCAATAAATGCCTGGCAGGGCAGTGAGATAATTTCTACCATTATTGATATGTCAAAGAAATTGCACTTGCAGGTAACAGCCGAAGGTGTTGAAACCGAACATCAGAAAACATATCTTATAAATCGTGGATGTCATGAATTGCAGGGGTTTCTTACGGGCAAGCCGGCACTCGCAGAAGATTGTGTGAAATATTTTGTAAAACCACAGAAAAAAGTAGTTAACGAATAATATTCATATTACCTCCTATCTTTATGGACTATCAAACTTCTTCACGAAATAGTAGCGATACCATATATAATAAGTCATCGCTATTTCAGTATTCCCAGCGACTTTTTCGTTACTGTATTTACAAAATTTAAATAATTTGGTAGTAATAGAAAATTGAGCCACTTTCAAAACGTTTCAGTTTGGTCAAGCTCAAGGCGGGCGACAATTTTAACCGCAGGAATACATGGCGTATTTCGAGGATTAAAATTTGAGTCCAACGCAGAGATCGGCCAAAATGGGGCGTTTTGAAACTGGCTCTATTATTAATTTACTACAGCTACCAGGCAGTTAAAAAGGGAACAATGAAAATATTCTGTTTTCCAATTAAACCGTTGGTATTTTTTTTTACTATTGTACTTATTATCGGTTTCACATCGCAAGGTATTACCGCCCAGATAGAATCTTCTGATATGAGCCGTTATTTTTACAGCGGCGACGGGCAACTCCGCTTGTATAGCAAAAAAAACGGGAAGTCTTTTTCCGGAAGATACCGTTTAGGTTTGGGAACCTATGATGAATCGGCGTTAAAGAAAATATGCCGGGTTTTTGATGTACCCGATAATGCCCCAAATACTCACCTCTCTTTGCGGCTTATAGAATTTATCGATTATTTACAAGACCGCTTTGGACCTAAGCACCAAATCACCATCACTTCCGGTTATCGAAACCCGGAATACAATACAGGGCTTCGCAATAATGGCAAGCTGGCCGCCAAAGCCAGCCTTCACCAGTATGGAATGGCTGTGGATTTTATAATGGAAGGCGTTAAAGCAAAGTCTATCTGGAATTATGTCAAGACGCTGGGTTTTGGCGGCACAGGCTATTATCACGGAAAGACGGTACATATTGATGTTGGACCTTCCCGCTCATGGGATGAAACAACATCCGGTGTTGGAACAAATATTTCCGATGACAATAAACTTATCGGGATTGTGACGGATTACGATGTTTATCAGCCTGGCACAACGATTACTTTTCGGTTCATAAGAATGACGGCCTTTCCAATCGGCGTAATCCCTGAATTCTCGATAGTCCGATTAGATGATCAGACCGGACCAAAAGTGGTTCTTGATTTTAAACCCGATTTTACCATATCCGAAAAAGGCTCCTGTATTCAGTTTGGCAATATTAACCAGATGGCTGAAATTCAATGGAAATTGCCGGATGGAATAATCCCCGGTCGCTATAAAATCAGGGCCGGGTTTTGCGATGATGCATGGAAACACATGCCGAACCAAATTGAAACTCCTGAAATTGAGATCAGAAAAATATAGCGGCCAACCGAAATTAATCCGATTGGCCGCTATGGAGGAAAGAAGATTTATTGTTAGGGTTACTTTATATATAGCAAATAACTTGCCAATGAGATCTTTTTGCTTACTTTAACAATAGATAATTTTGTTTTATTATAAATACATGATAGTTATGGTTAGCTATTTTTTTCAATTTCTTGTTATTAAATCTTTTTTAGGTTTCATATCGCTATCAGTAAGTTCAATATATTGAACCACTATTTACTATCATTAATATAATTAATTGTATTTAAATGATTTGTCTGCGTTCATTATTTTGAACCGAATTTTTACAGGAAAGACTCAATTCAAAAACCAAAGCTTTACAGTTCTATATTTTTAAATTAGAGCCACTTTCAAAACGTTTCAGTTTGGTCAAGCTCAAGGCGGGAGAAAATTTCAACCACAGGAATACATTTAGTATTTCGAGGATTGAAATTTGAGCCCAACGCAGAGATCGGCCAAAATGGGGCGTTTTGAAACTGGC
>JAHITX010000035.1 GCA_018817425.1 Pseudomonadota bacterium | reverse complement strand
TTTGCGGGTATTAAACACCAATGGAAAACCGGTCTTCTTTTCAGAACACATCGCTTTCTCTTGGTGTATCATATCTCTCCCTTCCACGCCTTCAGTTTATCCCTTTGGTTAATTTGCGAAGCAATCTACGAGCTCCTTTTGCAATTGATTGTTTATACTCAAATGTAAGCAAAATTATATGGCACACTTGTTTTGATAATTTGAATAACTAATTATTTATTATAGTTATTGTGATATTTTGCTAAGGCGTGGTTTATTTTATAATTGTAAAGTATCCCGACGTTTTTTTACAAAAAAAGAGGGTATATTCGCAATATATTATTGAATATTATATAATTATAACATGTTATATTAATATTGGTTGCAATTCTATTTTGTAAAGAATTCCGACATCTAAAAAATATGATAAAATGAAATGTATATATAGTGATAAAATTTATAATGTCTTGTCCCACTTTTTTGCAATCATCAGAAAATATCCCGGCCTTGAATCACGCAAACATTTCTTGTATCTGGAAGAGCAACTACCCGGCAGCATTAAATTCATAAGCATATCAAGCGAACCCAGCTCCCACACTATTTTGGCAGTAAGCTGCGCCAGGGCGTCAGAGCAATCCTCCCACAAAAGAACTTCGAATCCGGAATATCTCATTTGTTCGAGAAGTTCCTCACGCCCTGTTGCACCGGTCAGGCATGAGGCTGAACCGGCAGAAGTACTTCTTTCAGCCTTTCCCGGATTTCTCAAATAAATATCCGATACAATCAAATATCCTTCATGTTGCAATACCCTGTTAAACTCATTTATTGCTTTATTGCGTAAAGGCAATAAAGAAAGCACACATTCACACAATATACCGCTGAAACTATCCGCTGCAAACGGTAACTCCTGTGCATCTGCCTTAACAAACTGAAACCCATCGGAAAACCCGGAAACATTAAGATCAATACCATAAACCGCACTGCCATAATTTTGGTGAAGATATTTAAGAGTTGCCCCAAAACCGCAACCAATATCTATAATTTTATCGTTTGCACAAAACCCACAGTAATCAGCTGCTCTTTCGGTAAGAGTCAAACCTCCCGGCCTTAATGCATCACCGATAATTGAACGTAATTCAGAAGCTATGACGTAAGGCATAAGCAAATAAAGATATTTAGGAGTTCAGAACACATATTATTGACAAGCCTATTAACGGCCTTTTCCTTGAACCCTTGACCCCTCGAATCCTTGAACCCTATTATACAACTGGGTTCCGGCTTTCGAGATGGTATGACAGAATGCTCAAGTTAGAACTTATAATGGGATACAGACTCATATGCTCATTTATCTTCAAGAATCTGCTCTACTTCCGCCATTTTTCCCAGAGCAAGCTCTTCGGAGATAAACACAAAACCGCACTGTGGACACATAGGAAGCTGAGCTTTTATCTTGTTTCCCATATACATTAATGTTGCAGTATCTACAGATAAAACAATATCGCATTTATTGCATTTCCATTTTAAATCATCGGGATTGGCATAATTGTTTTTCATTGCTATTCCCTACCAGAAACTACCATACGGTGGCTGTATGCATTGTAGATTTCAAATCCATTATTAAAAGGCATGTATTCCACCCAAAAAGTTGTATTGTACACTTTCAATGAGGCTTTAAAACGCCCGGTTTCAGGATTAAAAAACTTCTGTCCGCTTTTTTCGGAATGCTGTATTACTTGTTGTAAATCCGTTTCAAGTATTCTGCGATCCTCCAAAAGCTGCCATACTTTGGAAGATATATTTAAAACAACTTTATTTTGATCCTGTTTTTCTCCCGGATCTTTTTCCCAAAACTCTTTGAGCAAATCGTCTTTTAAACGCAGGCGGTTTTCCTGCCGCTGAGACCAACCCGGCCTTTTTCTTGCGGCAGGATCAGGCTCGTTGTTTTCAGGAAAGAGCAGATCCAGTATATGAAGCGTTCGCTTTCCTGCTCCGGCAAGGTTATCCCTGCATACTGCACAATATGCAATGTAATCAGCATCACTTTGCCCGGCCAGGCGTTTTATAACGGTTTTAGCCAAATCCGGATTAGCATTTTGCATCAAACCGCCAAAACCGCAACATTCGGCATACTCACTTTTTGCTGTCAGCTCGGAAAAAGGCTGCCCTATCTTTTGCAACAGGTTACGAACACTCGATTGTATACTTGTCTCATAACGTGTAGTACACGGATCATGCAATGCACAAAATGCTTCGGAATTTATAATGCCGGCACCGCCCGGCAGCCCGGTTTCATCAAGAATGCTCCATAGCGATACTATATCTGCTTTATCAAGATATGTCTTAAACATCTTATAACAGGTAGAACAGGCTAATACAATCTGAGGTTTGCCAAGTTCCGTCCACTTGTTTTGCAATATCAAAAATTCTTTTTCAAATAACTCTTCTTCTCCTGCCCAAAACGCCGGGGCATTGCAACATCCAAGAAAAAGGCCCACTCCACCTGTAAGCGTATCTCTTAAATGCGCATAAACGTTTTTTACTTTTTCAGGAGAAGAGGCGCAAAGCTGGCATCCCGGGGAAAAAACATATGCGCTCGTTTCATATCCCGGTTCATGCAAAGCCATCGCAAACCGTTCACTGTTGCTAAACTGCATATCAAGCAGCGCAAACTCATGAGCCGATACAGGCATCCTGCCTTTTTGAACCATATCTTTTCTCGCCTCAAGGCAAAGTGTCTGCATTGCAAAATTTTCCGGGCACACAGCTTCACATAATCCGCAAAGGCTGCATGAATTAACCAGTTTATTGGCCTGGCGCAGCCCCATTACAATGGATGCATTATTATAAATTTCTCTAGCATATTTTCGGGGATAAGAGCCGAATTTTTCAAGATAGGAACATACCTTGACGCATTCAAGGCACTCGCATTGCAGGCAACGGCCGGCTTCTTTAATCGCCTCTTCACAGGTATAACCCGATTCGGCATCATTGGGTTTTACTGCCGGAACATTAGAAATATTATCAATATTAGTATAAAGCCGTGTTTCAACAGGCCCTTCTTTTTCCCTTCCCGCAGTTTGTGAGACTTTTTGCAAATAACGGTCTATGGAAGTTGCAGCCCAGCGGCCTTCGGCAGCCTGCCATACCGGAGATTTATTATCATATTTTAAAAAGCCTCTTGTAAAAATATTCTCCCACTCTGAAAAATAGTTGGACAAACTATTAAAATCCGGGCCCATGTACACGGCATCAAAGCGGGCCAAAAGATCTTTAAGAAAATATTTATCATCAAATGAATAATTTAGTACTGTTTCCACACCCAATGAAAACAGTATTTCAATTTCCTGATTTACTACATCATGCGGTAATATCTCTTCCGGTATTGTGAAAAGATCATCAGCCAGTGTTGCTCTGTCTTCGAATATTATTACCTTATAACCCTTGCGTGAAAGATCCCAGGCTGCTGTAAGAGCGCTTAATCTGCTTCCTGCAACTGCTATGCGATGATCTTTTTTCGGCAGGGCCATAATTTTTAGCTTAGGCGCCTGTACCTTTACACAGGCACGCTCCAGCATTCCGATTTCAATCGCCTGCCCTGCCTCTTTGCGTTTACATCGATCTTTACAGGGTGCATCGCATATGCGGCCTAAAATACCCGGAAAAGGCATGGTTTTTCTTAAAGTCTTCCATGCTTCTTCCCATTTTCCTTTAGATACATTGGCCACAAAAGAGCGGACATCTATATGGATAGGACAGGCAACCATACATTCGGGCGGTTCTTCCTGAATGCATTTATTTTCAAGCAGTCTTAATTCTTTTTGATCCATGATAAAAATAGGGTTCAAGGGGTCAAGGGGTCAAGAATAGAGACGCAAAATTTTGCGTCTCTACACAACCACTCGAACCCTCGAATCCTTGAACCCTCGAACCCTTCTTTTTTTATTTTTTTAATCCTGCTAAAACTTTTTCAGGTAAAGCAGGCAGTTTGGTAATTCTGACACCTGTCGCATTTGCAATCGCATTTATAACCGCAACGTGAGATGATGTCAGGGGAAGTTCTCCCACACCGGCCGCACCAAATGGCCCGTGTTCACGCGGAGTTTCCACATAATGAATATCAATTGAATCAGGAACGTCTTTGATATAAGGAAGTCCGCAGGCAATCATGCTTGTGTGCTTTTTCAGATCTTCAAAATCTTCCGTTAAAGCAAGCCCAATACCCTGAGCAACTCCACCATAAATCTGGCCGTCAACTACAAGGCGGTTGTTTATCTTTCCTGCATCGGCAAATACCGTGAATTTATTGACATGAGTTTTGCCGGTATCCGTTTCCACGGTAACTTCGGCCATGAAAACGCCATACATATAAACTGAAAATGGTGCTCCCTGAGCATTTTCATCACAGGGCGTACATACGGAAGCCGTCCACGTACCGGAATATTTAAGTGGAATATTTTCGGCCACCATTTCATCATATGTACGGTAAGATCCGTCAGCTTTGCGCATCGCATTTAACAGCATTTCACAGCCGTTTTTAATTGCGTTTCCTGTTACTACCTGCTGCCTGCTTCCGCCGGAAGGCCCGCTGTTGGGAACTAATGCCGTGTCATTCATCACAAGTTTGATCTTATCCGGTGTAATTCTCAAAGGCAAAAGCGCCTCATGGCAAGTGCCAAGTGCGCCGATATCGGCTCCCTGTCCGTGATCTTCCCAGCCGGAGCTTAAAGTGACACCGTCTTTAGTTAATTCAACAGCTATTTCGGATGCATCCGGTCCATCAAGACCGCATCCGTAAATGCCGATTGAAACTCCTACACCCTTTTTCTTATCAGGCTTGGATGCCTTTTTGGCTTTTTCTACTGCTTCCTTGTACAATGGCTTAAGCTTATCAATCATTTCGGAAAGGCTTAATACATCAGGGGTCTGACCGGTTGGAGTTGTATCTCCTTTTCGATAAACATTGATACTGCGAAGTTCAAGAGGATCCATTCCGATTTTTGCAGCCAATTCATCCATAAGGCTTTCAGAAGCAAAAAAGCTCTGAGGCGAACCATAAGACCTGAAAGCTGAACCCCAGGCATGGTTAGTACATACTGTCCTTCCCATACCTCTGATATTCGGAATTCCGTACCCTGCTCCTATAAACTGTGCTCCACGAAGAGTAAGAAGATCGCCGAACTCTGAATACGGGCCATGATCAACACTCCAGTCACTTTCCATGGCAAGAAGTTTACCATTGCTATCGGCACCTAACTTAAGATTTACAAAGAAGGGAGAACGTTTTCCGGTATAAGTTATATGCTGGAAATAATCATATATTAATGAAACCGGTTTATTTACAGCCATAGCGGCTACACCGAGCAATGCCTCCATAGTGGGGCTGAACTTGTATCCGAAAGTTCCGCCTGAAGGGTTTTGAACAATTCTGAGTTTTTCCGGCTCAACACCCAGGCCCGGACAGATCATTGCATGGTGAAGATGTATGCCGATGCTTTTGGAATGTATTGTCAGCCTTTCTTCTTCATCAAAATATGCAAAACCGACATCGGGTTCCATGGTCAGATGGGGCTGACGCTGCAGATAATAGTCATTTTCAACCGTATGTGCCGCCGAACTCATAATAGGCGCTGTCTCACCGCCTTTGGCAATTTTTTGTTCAAAATATATATTTGGTGTTCCGGGATGGATTTCTATGGCATCTTCCGCCATAGCCGCAGGAGCGCTCATATATGCAGGAAGCTCTTCAAGATCTACTTTAACTTTATCTGCCGCAGCTTTAGCATTTGCTTCCGTATCTGCAGCAACAATAGCAATGGCATCTCCGAACTGAAATACTTTTTCATCACAAAGTATAGGACGATCCCAACCATCACCTTTGTTTGTAGGAAAAGTAATCAAGCCGGTAATCCGGTTTTTGCCTTTTACATCCTTATGAGTAATAACTTTGGCTACTCCGGGCATTTTTTCAGCTTCTGAAGTATCAATGGAAAGTATGTTGGCATGTGAGGTTTTGGCCTGAACAAGTGCAAGCCTGAGTGTGCCGACAGGCATTTTAATGCTGGTATCAGCTCCAAAGTCCGTAACACCGGTGACTTTTGCAATTGCACTGGGACGCGGATATTTGCTCCCCCAAATCCTGTTATCGGCAGGCATTTTAAAAGCAAGATCATCTTCGCTCAGTTCACCGCGCAAAACTTTTGCAGCATCCATAACAGCATCAACAAGAGGTTTATAACCCGTACAACGGCAGGCATTTCTGTGTTTCTGGAACCAGTCTCTTACATCATCTCTTGTAGGATTCCGGTTTGTATCCAAAAGACCTTTAGCCGAAACAATGAATCCCGGACTGCAAAAACCGCACTGGGCTCCGCCATTTACTGTCCAGGAAAGCTGAAGCGGATGGAGTTTTTCAGGACTACCGATTCCCTCAATTGTGGTAATGCAGGCATCTTCAGGTACTCTGCTCATTTTTGTGATACAAGACCTAACAACCTTTCCATCCATTATAACCGAACATGAACCGCATTGCCCCTGACCGCAACCGACTTTTGTCCCTGTAAGCTTCAACTGTTCACGCAATGTATCAGCCAGTGTTGTACCAGGATCAGCTACAACCATCATTGTTTTTCCATTAATACATATGTTCTTTTTTATCATAGTAAAACTTTCCTCCTTTAAAATATTTTTATAAATGCAGGATCTTATAATCATGATAAATTCTATTTTGAGTAGTATTAAGATACGACAATGCTGTCAGGGTGCTTTTTATTAGTCCGTCAATAACAGCAGGAAAAGAATTACATGCAGTATATCTGCCAGCAATGGCATATGTCAGAAATGTCATTAAAACAAGCACCCCAATATGTCAAGCATTTAATCGTAAATCCATGAGCCACTTTCAAAACGTTTCAGTTTGGTCAAGCTCAAGGCGGGCGAAAATTTCAACCACAGGAATACATTGAGTATTTCGAGGATTGAAATTTGAGCCCAACGCAGAGATCGGCCAAAATGGGGCGTTTTGAAACTGGC